>NZ_BCAK01000052.1:0-2620 GCF_001293905.1 Brachybacterium sp. SW0106-09 | reverse complement strand
GAGGAGATGTGGGTGTCGCACGAGACCATCTACCAGGCGGGACTGCCGCGCGGATAGGTGACATCTTGACCTGCCCTACGGTTAGGTTTCCACTCTTGGTCGCTAGCTTCCGGTGGTGGTGAGTGCCCGCGGGGTGCGGGCGAGGTCGTAGTCGTGGGGTGTCGCGTACTCGAGGGAGGAGTGCCGGCGACGACGGTTGTAGAACACTTCGATGTACTCGAAGATCGCGTTCGCGAGCTCGATGCGCGTCTTCCACTTCTTCCGGTTCAGCAGCTCGATCTGCATCGTCGACCAGAACGACTCCATCATCGCATTGTCGAGGCCATCGCCGACGGTCCCGAATGATGGCAGCAGTCCCGCTGAACGGATCTTCTGGGTGAAGACCCAGGAGGTGAACTGGACTCCGTGATCCGCGTGCACGATCCCTCCGGGCTCTGGCTGACGTGCACGGATTGCCATGTCCAAGGCGTTCACGACCAGGGTGGAGTCTTGTTTGGAGTCGATGGCCCAGCCGATGATCTTGCGGCTACAAGCATCCAGCACGGCGGCGCAGTAGATCTTGCCCTCCCGGGTGGGATGCTCGGTGATGTCCGTGACCCACAGCTCGTTCAGCGCGAGACGGTGGAACTTGCGGTTGACCAGGTCGTCAGCTGTGGCGACCCCCTTGAGTCGCTTGATTCTGGCTGGGCCTGGAAGGCCACCGATTCCGGCGCGAGTCATGAGGACGGAGATGAGCCGGCTGGAACACGGAATGTTCATTCCGATGGTGAGCTCGGCGTGGATGCGGCGGTAGCCGTAGGTGCCGCGAGAGGCGACGTGGATCTCCCGGATCAGGCCGGTCAGCCAGCGGCGGCGCAGCTCAGTGGCACTGGTCGGGCGCTTTCGGTACCGGTAGTAGCCCTGACGGGAAAGGCCCAGTAGGCGGCAGCAGATGCTTGTGGGTGCCCCAGCGTCGACGAGTCGGTCGATCACCGGGTGCGCCCTTTTGGGGCGACTCCTCCCTCCTCGTCGAGCCACGTCGCGGCCCGGCGGAGGATCGCGATCTCCTGCTCGAGCTGCCGGACACGGCCGCGCGCCGCGCGGAGCTCGGCAGATTCCTGACTGCTTCGTCCCGGCCGGCGGCCGTGGTCGATATCGTCCTGTCGCAGCCAGTTGTGGAGGGTGACCTCGTGGATGCCCAGGTCCAGCGCGGTCTGCTTGACCTGGCGGCCCTCGCGGACCAGAGCGATGGCACGGGCACGGAACTCGGGAGGGTACGGGCGGGGCATGCGAAGAGCCTTCCATGAAGACCATCGACTAGCGACGTCAACTGGAAACCGAGCCATAGGTCAGGTCATCTGATCTGGCTTGCCCGCAGGGCGGCCTGGAAGGATGTGCACCATGCCCGCTCCCTACCCCCAGGAGTTCCGCGAAGATGTCGTGCGAGTGGCCCGGTCGCGTGAGGACGGCGTCACGATCGCGCAGATCGCGAAGGACTTCGGCGTGCACGAGATGACGCTGCACAAATGGATCCGCCAAGCCGACATCGACGACGGCAACCGCCCCGGCAAGAGCCGGGAGGATTCCATCGAGCTGCGCGATGCCCGCAAGCGGATCCGGTTGCTCGAGCAGGAGAACGAGGTCCTGCGCCGTGCTGCCGCCTACCTGTCCCAGGCGAACCTGCCGGGAAAAAGCTCTACCCGCTCGTGAGCGAGCTCGCCGCTGACGGCATCCCCGTCGCGGTGTCCCTGCGGGTCTTGAAGCTCTCCCGCCAGCCCTACTACCGCTGGCGGCACCAGCAGGTCACCACAGCCGAGCTGACCGAGGCCTATCGAGCCAACGCTCTGCTGGACGCCCACCTCGACGACCCCGAGTACGGCTACCGGTTCCTCGTCAGCGAAGCCGCCGAGGCCGGCGAGGTGATGTGTGAGCGGACGGCGTGGAGGATCTGCCGGGACAACCAGTGGTGGTCGGTGTTCGGTAAGAAGCGCGGCAAGAACGGAAAGCGCCCCGGCCCGCCGGTCCATGACGACCTCGTGAAGCGGGACTTCTCCGCCGATGACGTCAACGAACTGTGGCTGACCGACATCACCGAGCACTGGACCGACGAGGGCAAGCTCTATCTCTGCGCCATCAAAGATGTGTTCTCCGGCCGGATCGTGGGCTACTCGATCAGCGACCGAATGAAGGCTCGGCTCGCGGTGAAGGCCCTGGACAACGCGATATCCAGGCGCCGTGACGCAGCCGGCTGCATCGTGCATTCGGATAGAGGATCGCAGTTCAGGTCACGGAAATTCGTGCACGCCCTGAACCGTCACCACCTCATCGGATCCATGGGCCAAGTCGGCGCTGCCGGCGATAACGCCGCGATGGAATCGTTCTTCGCACTGCTCCAGAAGAACGTCCTGGACCGCAAACGGTGGCGAACCCGAGAGGAGCTGCGGATCGCGATCATCACCTGGATCGAACGTACCTACCACCGCCGCCGGCGTCAGGCCCGTCTGGGCCGATTGACCCCCATCGAATACGAGACCATCATGAACCCGGCCGTGAGCCTCGCGGCCTGACACCCCAACTGTCACCTGTTCGTGCGGCAGTCCCAGCGCTCTACATGCAGGGTCGAGGGACGCTTCGCCAGGAG
>NZ_BCAK01000051.1:0-3038 GCF_001293905.1 Brachybacterium sp. SW0106-09 | reverse complement strand
TCCGGCGCCACCCGCGAGCGGGCGCGCCTGCTCGCGTCAGTCCGGCATCCCTCGCCTCAGTGCCGACTGAGACCGCGCGGGGGAGGTTCCCGGAAAGCCTGCCGGCTCTCCGGCGGCATCGACACTGTCGGAGTCTCTCCGCTCGCACCGCCCCTCGACGGTCGACCCTCCCGAAGGCGATCAGTGAAGCTGCTGATCTTCTCCCGAAACCTGGCACCCATGGGGTGCGGCCCAGACGCCCCGGCAACACGGCTGCGCTGCACGCCGTTCTCGGCGGCAGCCGGTTCATAGCCCTCTGCTACAGCCGAGCGGTACTTGCTCAGCAGATTGTTCTCGTACTTCCACCAGTCCGCCGGATGATTCGCACCCATGGAGCCATGCCTGTAAGCCTGCAGCGCGTCCGAATCGTGCTCGAGGGCCCACTTCTCCGCTGCGTGGATCTCCTGGCGCCGCAGGGCGAGTTCGGTATCGGTCAGGTTCGGGTTGTACTCACCCAGCGACTTCTCTTCGGCGCGAGGGCTGCCTTGAGTGCGCATCTCGGCCTGCTGCGAGCGAATCTCATCCAGGCGCTGCACATGGGGGAGTGCGTGAAAGAGCCCGTTGCTCGCCGCGGTTACGGCAGAGTCGAGGGCTGACTCGCTCACACCCATCTTCGGCGCAGCTTCGCTGATCGGGAGTCCCACGAGCCTGCTGTCCGTGCGTTCGCGCGTGTTGCCCTCGCAATCGACCACCAGCACATACGGGTCGTGTTGCGGCCCGCCATTCACCGCAGCGTCTTCCCGCACGTGGACCAGTGAGACCATCGGCAGATCGCTCAACATGAGCGGGTCGCTCTCGTCTGCCACGAACCCCGGATTCTCAGGACCGTCGCGGTACGCCGACCAAGACTCAAGGAAGGTGGCGCGCACCTCGTCCACCTTCTCACGGAACTCCGACTCCAACATGGTGATCCTCTCCTCCGACTCCTCTAACTAAACCCACCAGTCGTCATCCAGGTCGGCTCTGAACTACGTGCGCACCCGGCCAGCGCTGGAACGAATGTCCGGTGGTGGCTGGCGCGGGTTCTCGCGTTCATAGAGGATCGCGCCGTCGACGCTCGTCCCGTATCGGCGCTGCGCGACCTCCCGCATCTCGCCCCTGATTGCCGCTCGGCTCCCCGGCGCGACTCCCGAGGCGTTGGCTGCGAGGCGCGCCCGCTCGAGATCGCCGGCGCTCGCGCGATCCCACCATCGAGGATCGCGAACTTGTGCGAGCGCCCTCTCGGCGCGGACGCGATCCGTTCGCTCCTGCACGCTCTCGAGCTCGCGTCGGTACGGAGCATTTCCTGCCTTCGCGTCCGGGCTCCGACGAGCGCTGTGCTCGTCCTCTCTCAGGTCACGAAGCGGGATCGCGCGCTTGCGTGCCGCAGTGCCGCGAGACTCAGCGTGCACTGCTTGCAATCGAGCAGGGTGCGGTCGAGCCCGGCGCACCGCTGCCGCTCTCTGACGAAGGCCGTCGACGTCGATCGCTCGTCTGGGCTGCTCGGGCCGAGTCTGCTGTCGGACTGGCTCATCCACTGTGGGGGTGCTCATGAGGGCCTCCTGGCCCGAGTGTACTTGCGCACTCCCTCGCGCGCGAGGCCTCGGCCGCACCAGTGTCGCCGTGGATCTGCCGATCCGCGCCGTCGGCCCGGATGAGCTGCGCTGCTTCCTGTGGACTGCGGATGGCTCCTAACACCATGCCCAGCCCACAGTCCACAGCGCAGCTCACTGCTCATCGCTGACCACACTACGTGTGGACAGCGAGCATGCACGGCATGCGCCGATGCTTTAGGTCCGATCGGCGGATCGAGCGAGCTCGATCCAGAGGACGCTTCGCGCCTCCTTAAGGTTCGCTGCGCTCACGGCCGATCAGGACCACATCATCGTCACACCTCTTGCATTATGAATGTCCTCGGTGTCGCTGGCGCGAGATGGTGGCTATTATCAGCGCATGATGTCCGTGAGCAAGCTGTCCCACGGGGACGGTTATGCCTACTACTCGGCGATGACCGCGTCCGGTGATCAGCGCCGCCAAGACGGCCAGGACCTCACGGACTACTACCTCGACTCCGGCGCTCCCGAGGGCCGATGGATCGGCAAGGGCACGGCCGCTCTCGGAGTCTCTGGCGCCGTCTCCGAGCAGCAGATGAAGGCCCTGTTTGGGGAGGGACGGCACCCCAATGCTGACAGGATCGAGGCCGCGATCATCGCCGACGGCGGCTCCGCAAAGGACGCCGAGCGGGCGTCCCGACTCGGCCGACGGCCCTACAAGTACGACTCGTCGACGAGCGAGATCGGTCAGAGGATCAAAGCCGCCCGTGACGTTCAAGAGACCCGCCTGGGCCGCGAACTCTCCGTGGACGAGATCCGCCAGGCCCGGATGCGCGTCGCCTCCGAGGTCTACGAAGAGCGCTTCTCCCACCGGCCGGCGGACGACAAGGAACTCGCCACCTTCCTGTCCAAGGAGCTGTCCAAGGGATCTAACTCCGTGGCCGGCTATGACCTCACGTTCTCCCCACCCAAGAGCGTCTCCGTGCTCTGGGGACTCGCCGACAAGGACACCGCCGAGGCCGTGGCAGCAGCTCAGGAGGCTGCTATCGACGACGCCGTCAAGTACCTCGAAGAGCACGGCATCGGCACCCGCGCCGGTGCCGGCGGAGTCGCCCAGCTGGACGTCACCGGCATGATCGCCACCCGCTTCCGCCACCACGACTCCCGCGACGGCGACCCGCAGCTCCACGATCACGTGGTGGTCGCGAACAAGGTCTACGACGCGCAGAGCGAGCGGTGGAGGACTCTCGACGGCGCCGCACTCTACCGCTCCGTCGTGTCCGCCAGTGAGCACTACAACCAGCGCCTAGTCGCCCATCTCTCCGCACGTGGTTTCAGCTTCTCGCCCCGCTCCACCGGACCGGGCAAGCGGCCCGTGATGGAGGTCGACGGCATCGACCCGCGTCTCATGTCGCAGTCCGCGAAGCGCTCGGCAGCGATCCGAGCGCGCACTCGCGACCTCGTCGC
>NZ_BCAK01000050.1:0-3099 GCF_001293905.1 Brachybacterium sp. SW0106-09 | reverse complement strand
CCTCACCGGCACCGCACTCGTGGAGACGCTGCTCGGCGGGTGGCGGGCGCTGTCCCGCCTCGAGGTGGACGGCTTCGCGGTGCTCCGCTCCCGCGGCGTGACCCGCCGCGCGAACAGTGTGGTCCCCCTGGAGCCGTCGTCCGACCCCGCGGCGCCCGATGCCGCCGTGACGAGGATCGAGGGCCTCCTCGACGCGGCAGGGGAGAGGCCCGTCTTCCGCCTGTTCACCGGCGAGGGCCTCGACCACGAAGCCGAAATCCGGTTCCCTGAACGCCCCAAGTTTCGGCAGGGAAAGGAAGGAGGTCGCGTGGTGGGAGCACAGTCCCGCCAGGCAGCGCAACGAAGAGCTGCTCGGACGGCATGCGGTCCTGATCGAGAAGGTGTCGAACGCGGCGACCTATTGCGCCAACAGGATCAACGAGCTGCAGATGGTGACGCTCGAGGAGAGCTACACGCCGGTCACAGCCGATCAGGTCCTGAACTCGTCGGAACCGATGCCATGGGGCAACCCCGACCCCGAGCCGAAGAACTGCGGGCAGTCGGTCGCGGTCGGAGCGGGCACCTGGGCGAAGGACACGTGGTACGGCGCGACGTCCTTCTTCGGATTCGACGGAGATGAGACGACTCCGCGTGGAGCGACGGCCGGGCAGGCCTGGCTCGGCACGGTGGACTTCGTCTCTGCGGCCACGGTAGCTATTTCGCCGGTTTCGTATCTCGCCTATGTCCCAGGGATCTCAGACACTGAACCTGCCCAGGTGATCAAGGATCGCCACCGGACCGCCCGTGACGGAGTCGGCGCGATGGTCGGCTGGGACGGCGCGGAAGCTGCGGCTGGTGGTGACGGCTGGCATCAGTGGAAGGATGATCCCGTTGCGATGGGCACTCAGGTCGGGATCGACGCGGTCCTGATCGCGGTTCCGATCGGCGGTTGGGCGGCAGGGGCCGGCAAGGCCGGCATCAAGGGCAGCCGCGCGGCCGGCGCCACCCGTCGCGGTGGTAAGACCACGCGAGTGGCCGGGGGTGCGCTGGACTTCCTGGTCCCTGGTGGTGGTCGCCTTGTTGAGGGTGCTTCGACGGTCTTCAGCAAGCGCCTCTCGGCGTCCGGGAGCCGCACGAACGTTCTGGACGAAGTGGACCTGACGGAGACTGCTCCGCCGGCTGTCCCGCGGGACCGGACTGCGACGGACGATTCACCTAAATGGGGAGATTCCGCTTCGGAGCCCGTTGAGCGGACAGAACCGCATACCGAAAGAGAAAGAGCAGATTCTAAGGGCAGGGAAAACGAACTTGCAGAACGACAAGATGCGGGGAGATCGGGTGTAGGCGCTGACCGGGGCAGTCGACATCGCGGCTGGGGCGAGAATAGTTCTTGGGCGACTGACCGACTCGAGAGCAGCAGTGATCGTCGGACGCTGTCGGTCAGCGAGGCCGAGACGGAAGGGATCCCCAAGTGGACCTCGGAGGATGTTCATCGCGCACGTGAAGAGGCGATGGGAGATGGGGGAGTCCCGCTGGATCCACGGACCGGGGTGCCGCTCAACGAGGCAGGAGGCCGCCGGAACTGGGAGATGCGCTGGGATCCGGTCGACGAGAAGTGGGTCGCACAGAACCGCGGCGCGGGCTGGGGTGAGTCGGGCCCGCCTATCGATGATCCGGACCCAGTGCGCTTCGACCCCACTGCAGGGCACCGCTACGAGTCAGGTGACGCCCACTATCCTGGAGCCCCAGAGCCCCATACGCCACCTGAGACCTACAGAGCTGGCGGCCATGAGCCCGGAGTGGAGTACAAGACCCGCCCCTCGGGTGTGAAGGACGAAGGGTGGCGTGCATACCAGGAGCAAATCAGCGGTCTCAAGCCGACAGAAGATGGCCGAATTCCAGAGATTACGGTTCCGGATCCTGTGACGCCTGAAAGGACGGTTTCCTTTGATGGCCGCACCCATCGCGGAGATCCTCCGCAGGAAGTTTATCTTGAAGCGAAGCGTGGGTATGAGATTCTTGATCGGGCCCCCTACAGTCAGCGGGCAGAGGGCATGCGGCACAATCTGCTTGAAGAATTGCGGCGCCAGATGAGAGTGTTACCGAAAGGTGCTGAGCTTGAGTGGCACGTATCGACGGCCCGTGGAGCGACGGCTATTCGGAATATCGTTGACGAGTACGAACTTATTAATGATGTGAATTTTGATGAGCTTACAATCATTGCAACCGATCAGGTCTGAGGGCGATGGAGTGTTGATGGGTGCAAAGCGACTGCAGATCGGTGCTCTTTGGTTCCGGGTGGACGAATCGGCGGCTTGGCTTGCTGACGGGTGCTTTTCCTTCTTGAGGTTGGTTGCCGATAGTATCAAAAGCTCTAAATGGAGCGCGATAGCGTATCACGAAGGAACGGATCGTGATCTGCGTTGGGATGGATCGTATGCCGATTTGAATAGAATCTTCGCAGAGTATTTAGATCCACGATCCAAGATTGATGGACTGCGTTTCCTGCAGGTTTCTGGCAGTGAAATTAGCTGCCGAATTGAAGGCGGGGCGCCTGTTGTTGCGAGTGACAGGATGTTCTTCCATCGTTTCGACGTTGAATTGAAAGGCGGTCTGGCGTCCAGCGCAGACGTAGTCTTGGGGGTCGTCGAGGCGGTGGTTGCCGCCTGGGATCCCGTGAGGCTCATCGTCACCGACGTAGCCCTCGGGCGACTCGAAGAGCGTGGTGACATCTGGAGAGTGCGGCCCGGATATATAGTATGGCTGGGGGGCCTTTTGGGTTCCCTTTCTGAAGTGGATCCCACTCTTCCTCTCTCTGTTTCTAGTCTGCGCGGAGGTACTCTGATAGTGCCTCGAGGTGAGCTTACGCCCCGGACACTGTACGACGCCGAGATGAAGCTCTTCGCTGATAATGGTATCGGGAGTCTTCCGAAGGATGTACTACAGTCAATGGAGGTGCCGTCTCGCCAGACGGCTTTGACTATGGACAATATAGGGGCTCCTTTCGTTTCTGATCCGACAGGGGGTGATTTTCCTGACCCTGCGGAGTCGTATCGTGAACAGATTTCGGGCTGGATGCTAAGTCCGGAGGGCGATGTGCCGCTGTGGGTGCAGCCAGAT
>NZ_BCAK01000049.1:0-3277 GCF_001293905.1 Brachybacterium sp. SW0106-09 | reverse complement strand
GCCCTCGCGGCTTGACTCAGAACATAGGGACACCCCCCCGACCTACGGCGACCGGCCCCGGGGAGCGCTCACGCCCGCGCAGGCCGCCGCCCGGGTGCTGCGGGGGCTGGACCGCGCCCCGGCGATGGTCTCCCCGCCCTGGGCACGGCTCGCCGCGGTGCTCTCGCAGGCCGCACCCGCCCTCGCGGCCCGTGGTGCGGGCGCCGGGGCGGAGGTCGCACGGAGGCTCGCCGCCCGCACCTCCGCTCCGTGCGGCCGCGAGGGGCAGGGCCGGGGACCCGGCGGGCAGGGCCGCGCCGACCAGGAGCGACGGCGATGAGGCACCGGACGCCGGCCGGGCTCCGGGGCAGCGGGAGGGCGGCCCGGGTCCGGGCCTCCCTCCCCCGCGCTCCCCTGGTCCTGCCCGCCCTGGACGTCGGCGCCGCGCTGCGCGCGCGGGTCGGGGCGAGGCCGCGCGCCGTGGTGCTCGTGGACCGTCACGGCACGCTCACCGGAGGGGAGCTGCTGGACCTCGTGCGTCTGCACCGCAGCGGCACCGCCACGGCGGACCGCGCCGGACTCGCCGCCCTGCCGGCCGAGGCCTCGCTGCGCCAGGTGCTCGCCGCGGTGCTCGCCGGCCCCGAGATGCTGGAGCTGCGCTCGAGCGGCTCCACCGGTGCTCCCCGGCCGCAGCGGCGCGGTCCCCTCTCCCCCGCGCAGCTGCTCTCCCTGGTGGACCTCGCCCGTCGGATCGGGCTGCGGCCGGGCCGGGTCACGGCCTGCGCAGCGCCGGGGGTGCACGGCCACGGACTGGTCGCGACGCTGGGCGCCCTCGCCCTCGGCGCCCCGCTCGTGGACCTCACGCATCTGCCCGCCGCGGAGCGCGTCGCCCTGCTGCACCGCACCTCGCCCGCGCTGCTCACCGGGGTGCCGGTGCACCTCGCGGACCTGCTGCGCGCGGACCGGGAGCTCGGCGGCGGGCGTCCGCTCGCGATCGACCGCGTCGTCGCGGGCTCCGACGCGCTCTCCCCCGTGCTGCGCGCGGATCTCGCGCGCCACTTCCGGGCCCGGGTCCACGACGTCTACGGCACCACCGAGACCGGCTCGCTGTGCGTGGACGGTCGCCCTCTGCACGGCGTGCACCTGCGGGAGCTCGACGGGCTGCTGTGCGCCCGCACCCCGTTCACGGGCGGTCGGGAGCTGGTCACCGACCGCGGGGAGATCACGGCCGATGGGAGGGTGCGGGTGCTGGGCCGGGCGGACGGCTCGGTCTCCTCCGGCGGGATGCTCCACGGCCCCGCCGCGGCGGTGCGCGTGCTGCGCTCCGCTCCCGGCGTCGCCTCGGCGCGCCTGCGGGTGGTGCCCGATGCGCGCTTCGGCGTGCGGACCCTCGCCGAGGTGGTCCTCGCCCCGGCCGCGGCGGACGCGGTGCCGCCGAGCGCCGAGGAGCTCCGGACCCTGGTGCGGGACCGGCTGGGCGCCGCGGCGGTGCCCCGCGAGGTGCGGATCCTGCCGCCGGGCGCGGCGAGCGCGGCGCCGTCGGGACCCGACGGCGAGGGGCCCGCGCCGTCGGGAGAGGGCCCCTCGGCCCCCTGGGGCCCCGGCGGGCCGATGGACGTTCCGCTCAGCAGTCCGGGACGCTGACCGGCACCGCGGTGACCGCGAGCCCGCCCATGGCGGTCTCCTTGTACCGCTCGGACATGTCCTTGCCCGTCAGCCGCATCGTCTCGATGACGGTGTCGAGGGAGACGAAGTGCTCGCCGGTGCCGCGCAGCGCGAAGCGCGCCGCGGTGATCGCCTTGACCGCCGCCATCGCATTGCGCTCGATGCAGGGCACCTGCACCAGACCGCCGACGGGGTCGCAGGTCAGGCCCAGGTTGTGCTCCATCGCGATCTCGGCGGCGTTCTCGACCTGGGCGGGCTTGCCGCCCATCACCTCGCACAGCGCCGCGGCCGCCATCGAGCAGGCCGAGCCCACCTCGCCCTGGCAGCCCACCTCGGCGCCGGAGATCGAGGCGTGCTCCTTGTAGAGCGAGCCGATCGCCCCGGCGGTCAGCAGGAAGCGCACCGCGATCTCGTCGGGGTCCACGCCCTCGATGTAGTTGGTCGCGAAGAAGAGCACGGCCGGGATGATCCCGGCGGCCCCGTTGGTCGGCGCGGTGACGACGCGGCCGCCGGCGGCGTTCTCCTCGTTCACGGCGAGCGCGGCGAGGGAGACCCACTCGAAGGAGTTCATGGGCAGGCGCGCCGGATCCTCGGCGGAGAGCGACTCGTACCAGGAGGCGGCGCGTCGCTTGACCTCGAGCCCGCCGGGCAGGACCCCGGGGGTGCGGATGCCTCGCTGGATGCAGTCGTCCATGGTGCGCCAGATCCTCAGCAGGCCCTCGCGGATCTCCTCGTCGTCCCGCCACTGCCTCTCGCGCAGCAGCATCGCGTCGGAGATCGAGATGCCTCGGTCCTCGCAGACCCGCAGCAGCTCGGCCCCGGTGGTGAAGATGGTGCGGCCCTCGTCCTCCGCGGCGACCTCAGCGATCGAGCGGTCCATGTCCGCCTCGTCGACGACGAAGCCGCCGCCGACGGAGAACATCGGACGGCGCACGAGCTCGGCGCCGCCCGCGGCCTGGGCGATGAAGGTCATCCCGTTGGAGTGCTGGGGCAGGAAGGTCAACGGGTGCAGCACGATCGAGGAGGGTCGCAGCGACACCTCGAGCCGGCCGTCGAGCAGCAGCCCGCCCTCGGCCTCGATCCGCTCGACGCGCTCCCTGCCCGCGACCGGGTCCACGGTCTCCGGATCCGAGCCCTCCAGGCCCATCACGATCGCGGAGAGGGTGCCGTGCCCCTCGCCGGTCGCGGCGAGCGAGCCGTACAGGTGGACCTCGACCTCGGCGACCCGGGGACCCGTCTCCGGGTCCGAGAGCACCTCGTGCGCGAACTGCGCCGCCGCCCGCATCGGCCCCACCGTGTGGGAGCTCGACGGGCCGATGCCGATCTTGAACATGTCGAACGTGCTGATGCTCACCGCAGCCCTCCTCGACGTCCTCGTCGTGTCGGTCGTGCCCGCCGCGCCTGCGGGCGGGCACTGCGTGCCGTGACCGGGAGTGCTCTCCCCCGACGCGTCACGGCACGACGATCATCGTCCCCCGTGCCGTCGCGGGCCGCGGCTCGGCGCGCCGGAGCGGCCGCGGCCGCCCGCGCGCCCGGTGCCCCGACCCTGGCCGGAGTCCTGCCCGCGTCCCGTGCCGCCGGAGTCCCTGCCGCCGCGACCGGTGGCGCCGGAGCCCTTGCCGCCGGACCCCTT
>NZ_BCAK01000048.1:0-3823 GCF_001293905.1 Brachybacterium sp. SW0106-09 | reverse complement strand
CCCGAGCTGCGTGTCGTGATCGCCCCGCATCCCGCGCAGCGCGAGATCATCGGGCAGGAGCTCGCCGCGAGCGGGCTCGAGGAGTCGGTCGACATCGCCGAGGAGGACACGCTGACCACCATCACGCGCTCCGCGATCGCGGTCGGGACGTTCTCCACCTCGCTGTGGGAGTCCGCGGCGCTGGGCTGCCCGACCTACGTCATCGAGGTGCCGGGCTTCGAGGAGACGCTCCAGGACGTCGAGTCGGGCCTGTTCCGCCTCGCGCGCACCCCGCACGACCTCGTCCCCTACGAGGTCCCAGCGTCCCGTCACGACATCTTCGGCTGAGCCCATGGACATCCAGAACCACTACTACGGGCACAGCGCCGCCCTCGCCCTCCACGCGGGGCTCGACTCCGTCCGCCACCTCCACGGGCTCCTCCAGCACGGCTGGACCGTCCGCTCGCCCTCGCTGGTGCATTTCTCCGACTTCGCGCGCCTTCCCCGCACCTCGCGCCGTCTGGTGTGGAGCCACCGGGCGCGGGGCTGGGACCCCGCCGAGGACCCCTTCCTCACCACGCCGATCGGCGCGCCCTTCCTCTACCTCAGCGCACTGACCGCCGACGAAACCGTCGCCGATCTCGGGGCGACCGTCGCCTTCCCCGTCCACGACACCCGCCTCGTCAAGCTCCGGCACGACGACGCGGACCTCGCCCGCGAGCTCGCCGAGCGCGATGGCCCCTCCCTCGTCTGCCTCCACCCCGAGGACCTCGATCGCCCGGAGAAGGTGCAGGTCTGGAGCGAGCACGGCCACCGCGTCGTCAGCGCGGGGGAGCGGCGCGACCCGCAGTTCCTCGGCCGGATCCTCCGCCTCGTCCGCGGGGCGCGGCGCGTCGTGTCCAACCAGCTCTCCACCGCGGTGGTCTACGCCGCCGCCGAGGGCACGCCCACCGCGATCTACGGCGGCGACCTCGCCATCGGCTCCCTCGGCACCGAGGTCTCCCGTCGCACGCGCGAGCTGTGGCCCGAGTTCCACGACGACACCGCCGAGGACGCGACCCGACGCGCCGTCGCCCTGGCGGAGCTCGGCCACGAGCACCTGCTGTCCCCGGCGGCGCTGCGGGCGGCGCTCGGCTGGGATCGCAGCACCGCCGGACCGTTCCTCAGCTACTGGGGCGGTGCCCCGCTGCGGAAGGCTGGCGCGGTGCTCGGCCTCGTGGAGCGGACCGAGGGCGCGCAGGACGCCGGCTCCGGCCAGTCCCCGCTGGTGTTCCTGCGCCACCCGCTCAGCCATCTGCCCGGCCGGCTTCCGCGCCTCCCCGCGCGCGACGCCCTCCTGCCGGAGCCGCTCGTCCCCGCACGGTGACCCCGTGGAGCACTCTCCCCTGACCCCCGTGACCTGAGGAAGGTTGTCGCCCGAATGATCGTGATCTGCACCAACGAGGTCGCCGGGCCCACCGGCTACCACAAGTCCGTCGTCCAGCTGGGCAACGGGCTGAGTGCGGCGGGATACGCGGTGGCGGTGCTGGGCTTCCTCGGCACCGGGGGGATCTCCAACAGGATGCTGCCGACGTGGCCGCTGGACCTCGAGGTCCCCGCCTACACGCTGCGTGCGCTGCCGGCCGACGGCGGCCGTCTGCTGCACCGCAACGCGCACCCCGAGCTCGCCGGCGACCTCGGCGCGCTGCACTACGAGTTCACGGCCAACGAGCTGGCCGCCCTCCGGGAGCTCAACGACGCGCTCACGGAGGAGGACACGATCGTGTTCACCGCCCCGGTGCAGGCCCTCGCCTTCCGACATGCCCTCGGCGATGACGCCAGACGCCCACGCACCGTGCTGCAGATCCACGGCGACTATCTCCACCACGCCGAGCTCTGGGACCCGCTGATGGAGTCCGGTGGCATCATCGACCGTCTGCAGACGGTCGCCGACGGACTGCGCCAGCAGTTCATCCCGATCTTCGCAGACGAAGATGTGGTGTCCATCCCGAATTTCTCCGGGGAGGGCCTTCACAGCATCCAGCGGGTCGAGCACGAGGGCGTGGAGATCGCGCTGCCCGCCTCGTTCCAGCACCGCAAGAACCAGCTCGACGCGGTGCGGGCGCTGTCCCTGATCGAGGACGAGTCCGTCCACCTCACGCTGTGGGGGAACATCAACCCTCAGAATCCCTACTACGTCGCGGTCAGGGAGCTGGTGGACTCGCTCGACCTCACCGACCGCGTCCGCATGCCCGGCTTCGGCACCGAACAGGACGTGTACTCCACCGCGGACATCGTGCTGATGACCTCGCTTTCCGAGGGGTTCGGGTACCCGCTCCTCGAGGCCGCCTATCATCGCCTGCCCACTGTTACCTACGACTTCGACTTCGGCCCTCGCGAGGCGCTCGAGGACGGAGCCAGCGGATACATCGTCCCCGTCGGTGACGTCGAGCAGCTGGCGGCGAGGCTTGGCGAGTTGGCCGCGGACGCCGGGCTGAGGGAGCGCTTCGGGCGACGCGCGAGGGAGAGGTACGAGGAGCGATACGCCGCCTCGGCCATCGTGTCGCAGTACCGCGAGTTCTTCGGTCCCCACGACGCGCCGCTCGACCTCGCACGGGTGTTCAGCACCGACGGGCACGAGCCGATCGGGACGGGGGAGATCGAGCATCGTGCGCGCCGCGCCCGCGGCGGTCGCCTCCACCAGCTCACCGTCACCTCCCCCGTCGGGCTGCACGACGTCCAGGTCGACGACGGCGTCCAGACCCGGGCCGCCAAGGTGCGGACCCAGCGCGGCACGACCCGGATCGAGTTCGAGGCCTCCGCCCCCGTGGTGATCTCGTACACCACCGCCCCCGGCTCCGGGGACCGGCACTATCTCGCCAGCACCACCGACCAGCACGAGCTCGTCGTGCTCCCGCACCTGCGCCGCGACGCCCGGTACGGCGCCGGACGGCCCGCGGCGCAGGACACCGTCTTCGGGACCTCCGGCGGGACGCTCCCGCTGCACGCCCCGACCGCGCTGGCCCATCTCGCCGTGCGCGCCCCGCGGGACGTCGTGTGGAAGGTGCGCGACGTCGCCTCCACGGTCGGCACCCGGATGCGGGCCCGGCGCGAGCTCGCCGGCGCCGAGGGGGCGACGCTCTCGCAGCCCTCGGCGAACCCCACCGAGGGCGAGGTCCCGCTCGGCCAGGCTGCGGACCTCGACGTCGAGGAGGAGAACCCCGCCGCCGGGCCGATCGACGCCCGCTCGATCCTCGCCCCGCTGCTGGACATCGGCCCGAGCGCCGCGGCCTCGACGATACGCATCCTCTCGGGCCCGTCCCGGGCCCCGGGCGCGGCCACCCGACGCGAGATCCCGCGCCATCCGTGGTACCCGGTCACCTCCGGCGTGGACAGCTTCGGCACGCCGATCAACCGGGCCGGAGGGGTGCAGGTCCGCAACGCCGGCACCGCCGAGCGCCCCACGGTCTCGATGCGCGGTGAGTACGACTGGGTGGAGCTGCGCGACGGCGCCTCGCGCCGACGCGTGAGCCCGCCGTGGTCCTACGGCGAGATGTTCGAGCGCCTCAGCGAGGCCGAGCGGAAGCACGGCCTGTTCGAGATCACCACGGCCGACGGCGTGCACCTGTGGGAGCTCGGCCGCTCGGCGCTGGTGATCCAGCTGGCCGAGGCCGCCGGGTTCTGGGGCGCGGCGCCCGCCGTCGGCGGCGTGGTGCGGGACGAGTACCTCGGCAGCAAGCGCCTGTCGACGGCACCCCGGGCCGACCGGGTCGTCTTCGACTACGCGCGGCGCGGGCAGAGCGGCTACCGCACCGCCCCGTTCGTCGACGACGAGTCGCTGTTCGTGGTGCAGCCGGGCGCCGAG
>NZ_BCAK01000047.1:0-4729 GCF_001293905.1 Brachybacterium sp. SW0106-09 | reverse complement strand
GTGCACTGACCGCTTGACACCGCCATATAGGCGTAGTGGAACGCCATGCGCCATCTGCAGACCATGCACCGCGGCCAGCGCATGCGGTGCCCGTGCGAGCGAGCCGCCTCGCTTCAGGCCAGGTCGGCGAGCTTCTCGAAGCGCTCGAGGCGCTCGCGGTAGTAGTCCTGGTGGGCGAGCACCGGCTCGACCCGGGCGAGCACCGGCGCCTCGGCGACGGGGATCTCGGGCGCGGCCTGCTCGAGGGCCATCACGGCCGCGCCGCGCATGGTCGAGCGGGAGACGGCGACGTGGTCGATCGGCATGGCGAGCGCGTCGGAGAGCAGGTGCAGCCAGCCGGGGATCGCCCCGGTCATGCCGCCCGAGAGCACGATCCGCTCGGGCTCGCCGCCGGCCTCGCGCATCTGGTCGGCGATGCGCAGGAACGACAGAGCCACGCCCTCCATCGCGCCGAGCAGCATGTCCTTCCAGGTGGTGGAGGCGCCGACGTTCGCGAACATCGCCCGGGAGGAGCCGCGCCACTTCGTGCCGCGCTCTCCGGAGAAGAACGGGATCACCAGCGGGGTGCCGGCCGAGGGCGGGCCGGAGAACAGGGTCGCGGTGTCGGTCGCGTCGATGTCGAAGGGCATCGCGAGCTCGTTGCGGCACCAGTCCAGCACGCGCCCGCAGTCGCTCATCGCGGAGCCGACGAGGGTGCGACGCTGGTCCACGCGGTACGCCCACAGCCCGGAGGGGAGGGCGGGGATGTCGGTGTCCAGGAGCTGGCGGATCGCACCGGAGGTCGCGGTGGAGATGCCCCAGGTGCCGGTCCCGAGCGCGCCGATGCCGAGGTTCGCAGCGAGGCCGTCGCCGATCACGGGCAGCCACACGGCTTCTGCCAGCTGCGGGAACTCGGCGGCCAGCGGGGTGCCGGCGACGGGCAGCGCGTCGTCGGGGTCGATCGCGAGGCCCATCGCGGCCTCGTCCACGCCCACGGCGTCGAGCAGCTCGGGCACGTACTGCCCGGTGCGCCTGTCGATCATGCCGGACCAGGCTGCGGAGGCGGTGCCGAGCGCGGGCGTGCCCAGCAGCTTGAAGGCCACGTACTCGCCGAGCGCCATGAACCGCTCGGTGCGGGCGAAGACCTCGGGGTGCTCCTTGCGCAGCCACAGCAGCCGCGGCGCGGTGTAGGAGGAGTGGAGGCGGGCGCCGGTGCGCTCGTGCAGGGCGTCGACGTCGATCCGGGAGGCGAGCTCGCCCACCTGGGCGTGGCAGCGGGTGTCTGCGTAGGTGATGCACGGGGTCAGCGCGTTGCCGGCCGTGTCGACCGCGATCAGCGAGGAGGCGAAGGTGTCGAAGCCGATCGCGCGCACGTCGCCGGGCAGCTCGCCGTGACCGAGCACGGCGGAGAGCGCGGTGCGGATCTCCGCGACGATCTGGTCGGCGTCGATCGTGCTGGTGCCGTCGTCGTCGACCGTGAAGGCGTGGATCTCCTTGTGCTGGAGCTTGCCGACCTCGCGGCCCGAGGCGTCGTACACGGCGGCGCGGGTGCCGCCCGAGCCGATGTCGATCCCGACGACCAGGGGTCCCTGGGCGTCCTCGGCCGGGATGTTGAAGCGGGGCATGGATGATCTCCTGCGGTCGTCGGGGCCTGCGCGTGCGAGCACGACGGTCCGGGCGGTCGTACCGGGGCGCAGGGGGTTCCGGCCAGCATACGAGGCCCTCGCACGAGGCCGACGGGCTCGCCACGGGTTGCCACCTGCCGGCTGTCGATCTCCCGCACTCGCCGCCCTCCTCGTCGGTTCGTCGTGGAGGGCCCGGCAGAAAGGGGATTCCAGCGGCACGGTGAAGAGCTCAGCTCCGCACCGTTCCGCTGGAGTCCCTTCTGTGCAGACGGCGCTCGGTCGCGGCCGGTCGGGACGGCGGAGGCTCGGCTACTCCAGCACGGACTGCCCCAGGAACTCGCCCTCGGCGCAGCCGGGCGGGATCGCGAACACGGCCGAGCCGATCGGGGTGGTCCACTGGTTCAGCAGGTCCAGCTCGTCCAGGCGGCGAGGTGGTCCCCGCCGGGCTCGAGCACGAGCTCGCCGCCGTCGGGGATGGGGAAGCCGCCCTCCTTCTTCTGCATGCTCATGCCGCCGGAGCCGTCGCCCATGGTCTCGTGGAGCTCGACCATCCCGGCCGACGGGGTGCTCGCCGAGATCAGCTGCAGAGCGCGGCCGGTCGCATTGGTGAGGGTGCCGAAGGCGGAGGTCATGCCCTCCTCGGCGGCCTTCACCCACGGGTCGACGAGGGTGAGCCCCTCGGCGCTCGTGCCGCCGCCGTCCGAGGCGGCGCCACCCGCCTCGGAGCCGTCGGAGGGGTCGGAGCTGCAGGCGGCGAGCGGCAGGAGCAGCGCCGCGGCCAGGGCGGCCCGGCGGGTGGGACGGGCGAGGGAGGGCAGGAGGGAATGCTGGGACAGGGAATGCTGAGACATGGAAGGTCCTCTCGAAGGGCCGACGGTCCGCGGCGCAGGGGCGTGCGGGCAGCGGTCGGCGCTGACCCGTGCGGCAGGCGTGCCGGACGGGTGATGGTCGATCGGGGCGGGCCCGAGCGGGCGCGTCGGTGCGCGGTCGTCACGCGCGGGGCGGTCGGCATCGGACGCCGTGCCGCCGGGCGCGAGGGCACCGGGCATCGTGCCGCGGGGAGGCGAGGTCCCGGGCGCTTGGGCGCCGGGCGCTGCCGGACGACGAAGGGCGTCGTCCCTGCTCAGGCCGCGAGGACCACCGGAGGGCCCCGGCGCAGCTGCGGGGTGAGGACGGCACGCTGGGCATGCAGGAGATGGGGTGCCGTGGGCAGGGGCCGGGCCGGCCGCTCGGGCACCAGCAGCGTGATCAGCAGCAGCAGCAGCGGCGGATGCGCGAGCACCGCGAGGACCGTCAGTGCCAGGCGCGCGCAGCGCATCAGCACCGACTCGCCGTGCTGCAGCAGCACCGCGGTCACCATCGCGGCGAGCACGTGCAGCAGGAGCATCCGCAGATCGGAGTGGCTGCCGTGCAGGGCATGGTCGACGACCGACGCGACCCCCTCGCCGCCGTCGCCGTGAGCGCCGTGCCCGACGACGCCTCCGGCGCCGTGCCCTGCGTGGCCCGCGCCGTGGCCCAGATGGGAGCCCGGCGGGTCCACGAGGGCCCGCCCCGGGTCACCGGGCGTGCCCGCGCTGAACAGTCCGTGGAACAGCGCCTGGCTGGCCAGCACCGCGACTCCCATCCGGGCCAGGGAGAAGTGCGTGCCCGCCAGCAGCGTGCACACGGCGACCGCGAGCCACCAGGGCACGAGGATCCCGAGCCAGGCCGGCATCGCCCCGCCGCCCGTGAGGTGGCCGCCGAGCGCGACGGCGGTCGCGATCGAGGCGGCGGTGCCTCCGCGCACGAGGCGCAGCGGCGAGCGGGAGGCGGACATGTCGCCATTCTGCCCCGTCGGGCCGTGCGGCGCGGCGCGAGATGCCCCTCGTCGGTGCGACCGGCCGGGGCCCGCGCGTACTACGTGGCGTGGGACGGCACCACCATCACCGGCCCCTCGGCGTGCTGGAGCAGGCCACGGGAGACCGAGCCGAGCAGGGTGCTGGTCGCGCGCCCGTGCCCGCGGGTGCCGACGACGGTGAGCTGCGCATCGGTCGACTCCGCGATCAGCAGCCGTACGGGGTCGCCGACCAGGACCTCGCTGGTGATCGTGAGCTCGGGGTGCTCCGTGCGACGCTGCGCCAGGCCCCGTTCGAGCCCGGTCGCGGCCCGTGAGCGATGGGTCTCGACCACGTCGGGGTCCGGGAGCCAGGCCGCATAGGAGCCGCCCCAGTCCTCCAGGGACGGGATCACCATGAGCACGCGCAGCGAGGTGCCGCGGGACAGCGCCGCCTGCGCGGCCACGTCCAGCGCGGCCTCGGCCCGGGCGGAGCCGTCGGTGCCCACGGTCACGGGGGCGTCCTCCTCGATGGGCTCGAAGCGGTGCGCGCCCTCGCCGAGCTCGTAGCCGCGATTCACCACGACGGTGGGGCAGTGCGCATGGGCGGGGAGCGCGGCGGAGACCGAGCCGAGCAGCCGGCCGAGGAAGCCGCCGCGTCCGCGCGCGCCGACGACGGCCACAGCGGCCTGGGCCGACAGCTTCACGAGCACGCCCGCGGCATCGCCCCATTCGGCGCGCAGGTCGACGGCTCCGCTGTAGTCGCGCAGGTGCTCCCGCGCCTCGTCGAGCAGCTCGCGGGCGGCGTTCAGCCGCGCGACCTCGGCCGGGACGACCGGGGTGAGCGCCGCCTCGGCGTAGGCCATGGTCGGCACGGTGTAGGCGGTGACCACGGTGAGCGGCAGATCCTGGCGCAGCGCGGCGCGGGCGGCGTAGTGCAGCGCCTGGACGGCCTGCTCGGAGCCGTCGTAGCCGATCAGCACACCGAGCGGCCGGTCCCCGTCCAGCGAGGTGCCGGGCGCGTCGGAGGCGCCGGGCGCCGGGGCGGCGTCGGTCGGTGCAGAGGTGTCGGCGGGGCTGGTCCGGGCGGGCTGGGCGGTGACGTCGTCGTCGGGCATCTCGACCTCCTGGGCCGGGGGCTCCCTGGGCCGACGGGGCCGCCCCCGTGGGTCTCCTCCGCCGGTGCGTCGATCCTAGTCGCGGCCGGACCCGCCCGCGCGGGGCCGAGGTCCCGCGGCGGGGGCGAGCGCCGCGGTCGGGCATCTTCGGGTCCGCCCGTTACCTTGTGAGCACCCCGATGGACGGGGTTCTG
>NZ_BCAK01000046.1:0-6537 GCF_001293905.1 Brachybacterium sp. SW0106-09 | reverse complement strand
GTGCCGCCGCCACCGCCGGGACGACCGCCGGGGCCGCCGCCGCGACCGCGGCCGCCGCCCTGGTTGGCGTCGGCGAGGCCGCCGTGGGAGTGCTGGCGCATGATGCCCGGGGTGGGCATGCCGGGGCGGGGACCGCCCGGACGCGGCGCGCCGCCGGGACGGGGAGCGCCCTCACGGGGAGTGCGCCCGCCCTGCTCGGCACCGGCGCCGGCGCCCTGGCCGGAACGCGGCGGACGCTGGCCCGGACGGGGCATGCCCTGCGAGGTGGCGAAGGGGTTGTTGCCGGGACGGGGACCGCCCGGACGCGGGCCGCCCTGACCGCCGCCCTGGCCGGGCTTGCGGCCGGGACGGGGCATGCCCTGCGAGCTGGCGAAGGGGTTGTTGCCGGGGCGCGCGGCACCGGGGCGCGGCGCGGGGCGCTCGTTCCCGGGCTTGGGCGCGGACGACTTCTCGGCGCCGGGCTTGGGGGCTGGGGCGCCGGGCTTGGCGGACGGACGCGAAGCCTCCGACGCGGGCTTCTCCGCGGCAGGCTTCTCCGCCGCGGGCTCGGCCGGAGCCGCGGCCTTCGGCGTCGGGGCGGCGGGGCCGGGCTTCTGCGGCGCGTTCTGGGGGCCGGGCTCCTGCGCGGCGGGGGCCTCGGCGGCGGGCTTCTTCGCGGAGGGCTTCGCACCGGGCTTCGGCGCGGAGCCCGGCGTGGGGGCGCCGGAGGTCTTCTTGGGGGCGCCGTCGGCCGCCGGGAACTCCTGGCGCAGACGACGGGCGACGGGTGCCTCGATGGTCGAGGAGGCGGAACGGACGAACTCGCCCATGTCCTGCAGCTTCTGCAGGACGACCTTGCTGGGCTGTCCGAGCTCCTTGGCGAGCTCGTGGACGCGGACCTTAGCCACTTTTCTCCTGTCTCGGTCCGGCCGACAAGAGGGCTCGGACCATTAGTTCCTGAGGGTGCTCATGAGTGAGTACTCATCGGATGTCCATGGGTGCTTCTACCTGTTCCACGTACGGGTGGGTTCGAAGGCCTCGAGGTCCCGGGCGAGGAGCCCGGTGTCGACCCTGCCGCGGAAGGACCGGGCCGGGCCGCCTCGCCGCAGGGCGAGGTCGAGACATGATGCGTCGGGGTGGAGCCATGCCCCGCGGCCGGGCGCCGATCCCGTGGGATCGACGCGGACGCGTGGGACGACGCCGTCGGGAGCGGGCTCCCGGACCAGTCGCACCAGCTGCTCGCGCGGAGCCGCCTGACGGCAGCCGACGCATGTGCGCTCGGGGCGGTGTGCGGTGGAGCGTGCGATGACGCGACCTCCTCCGTTCCGAGCGCCTCCGCCCGGACGGGAGGGCGGTCGACGGGGGTCGATCGCGGTCTCCACTGGGCGAACAGCCTCCCCAGTGTAGCGGACGGGTGCGCCCCGGGCCGCAGCGGGGAGGCGTGCGACACACCTCGGCGTCCCGCGGGCCCCGCGGCGCGGACCCCTGGGCCTGGACCGTGGGCCCGGTGCCTGGAGCCCGTGGCTCGGGCCTGGGGCTCGGGCCTGGGGCTCGGACCCCGGGGCTCGGCGTCGGACGCCGGGCCGCACCGAGCTCAGCCCTCGGCCGGCACCTCGCCCCCGCCCTCGGGGCGGATGTCGATCCTCCAGCCCGTGAGCTTCGCAGCCAGGCGGGCGTTCTGCCCGTCCTTGCCGATCGCCAGCGAGAGCTGGTTCTCGGGGACCACGGCGCGCACGGCCCGGCCCACCTCGTCGATCACGGTGACGGAGGAGACCTTCGACGGGGAGAGGGCGCCGGCGACGTACGCCGCGGGGTCCTCGTCGAAGTCGACGATGTCGATCTTCTCGCCGCCGAGCTCGTTCATCACCGAGCGGACGCGCGCGCCCATCGGGCCGATGCAGGCACCCTTCGCGTTCACGCCCGGGACCGTGGCGCGCACCGCCATCTTGGTGCGATGGCCGGCCTCGCGGGCGAGCCCGGCGATCTCGACGGTGCCGTCGGCGACCTCGGGCACCTCGAGCGCGAACAGCCGGCGCACGAAGTTCGGGTGCGAGCGGGAGAGCATGATCTGCGGGCCCTTCGGGCCGCGGCGGGCCTCGGTGACGTAGGCGCGCAGCCGTCGGCCGTGGGAGTAGTCCTCCCCCGGCACCCGCTCGTGCGGGGGCAGGACGGCCTCGACCTCGCCGAGGTCGACCAGCACCATGCGCGGGTCCCGGCCCTGCTGGATGATGCCCGAGACGATGTCGTCCTCGCGGTCGGCGTAGGTGCCCAGCACCGCGTCGTCCTCGAGGTCGCGGATGCGCTGGAAGATGACCTGACGCGCGGTGCTCGCGGCGACGCGGCCGAAGTTCTCCGGGGTGTCGTCCCACTCCTCGAGGACCACGCCGTCGGCGTCGCGCTCACGGGCGATGACGGCGACCTCGCCGGTGCGCTCGTCGATCAGCACCTCGGAGTCGCGGACCGGATGGTCCGTGTGCAGGTAGGCGGCGTGCAGCGCCGAGCGGATCGCGTCCAGCAGCACGGGCAGGCTGATCTCGCGCTCGCGCTCGAGGGCCCGCAGGGCACCCATGTCGATGTCCATCTCAGCTCTCCTTCGTCGCGGTGGTCCCCGCGGTGGTCTCGGCGGTCGTGGTGTCCGGGTCGGCGGGGCCGGCCCCGGGGAGGTCGGCGGCGGCGTCGGCCAGCAGCTGCTCGAGGTCGTCCGGCGGGTCGAACTCGACCTCGACCCGTGCCGCGTCGAGCTCGTCGATCCGCAGCGCGAGGCGCTCGGCGGTGCCGGCGGGGAGCTTCCGAGGCCGGCCGCGGTCGTCCCGGCCGGGCTCCTGGCGCAGGTGCAGGGTCTCGCCGTCGACGGCGAGGAGCCGGGCGCGGTGCTCGGTCCCGGCGGCGGTGCGCAGGGCGAGGAGGCGGCCGCGGCTGCGGCGGAAGTGGCGGGGCGCGGTGAGGGCGCGCTCGACGCCGGGGGTGGTGAGCTCCAGCAGCACCGGCTCGGGGCCCAGCAGGGCGTCGTCGGCGTCGATCCGGGCCGACAGCTCGCGCGACGCCTCGGCGACGGTGTCGAGGTCGGCGCTGCCGAGCTCGTCCTCGGGCAGGTCCACGACCAGGCGCAGGCGCGGCATCCCGCCCTCGCGCCCCACCTCGACCTCCTCGAGCACGAGCCCGTGGGCGTCCAGCACGGCGGCGGCGGCCTCCCGCAGGTCGGTGTGGTCCTCGAGTGCGCTCATGGACTGATCGCCTCCTGCTCATATGGGTGACTTCGCCGCCCGGGACGTGCCCCGGTGCGTCGCCACCAGGATAGTGTCCGCGCGGCGTCCGCGCTGTCCCGGGGCGCGCGGATGCGAGAATCCTCCCGTGCCCGACTCCCTCCGCCCCTCCGATCCCCCGGCCCTGCTCGGCCGGCGGCGCCTGCTGCGCACCTCCGTCCTCGCCCTCGCGGCGGGAGCGCTCGGCGCGGGAACGCTCGGCGGCTGCGGACGGATCGCCCTGGGCGGCCCCGAGGAGTACACCCCTCCCCCGCCGGGCATCGACGACCTCTACCGCCGGGACCTGCTGGCCCTGCTCGAGCGGTCGATCGCGGGGGCCGAGGCGCTCACGAGCACCTCGAGCGGCGGGGACCCGGCACTGGCCGCGGACCTCACCGTGCTCGTCGCGGCGCTGCCCGTGCAGCGTCGCGCCCTGCTCACGGGGGCGGAGCAGGAGCGGGAGGTCGAGGCGTCCGAGGACCCCGATCCGGAGGCGACCACGGCGCCCGAGGCGACGGACGTCCCCGACGACCTCCCTGCGCTGCTCGCCGTCCTGGTCGAGCTGCGGGACCTCGCGTCCGACGCCTCCCGCCAGGTCTCCGGCTCCCTCGCCCGTGCGACCTCCGCGCTCGCCGCGCACTCGGCCTGGATCGCGCTGCGCCTGCGCACCTCGTCGGGGACGGGAGAGGTGCCCGCCTCCCCGTCGGCCGAGGACCTCGTGCCGCGCCGCGACGTGCCCGCGACGGATCCGCCCTCGATCGGGGCGGAGGAGGACTACCGCAGCGCGATCGAGCGGGCCCAGCAGGAGGAGTGGTACGCGGGCTACGTCCACGAGGTGCTCGCCGCGCGTTCGGAGGGCGAGGAGCGGGAGGCGCACCTGGCGCGGACCGAGCTGCACCGCGCCCGCGCCGAGCAGCTCGCCGCCGTCGCCGAGGAGGACGGCGCGCCCATGGTGGTGCGCCAGGCGGTCTACGCGCTGCCCGGCGGTCAGCTCGACGAGGCCACCGCCGGCACGCTCCCGACGACGCTCTCCCAGGGGCTCCTGCTGGACCATCTCGCGCTCACGGGCGCTGCGCCCTTCGAGCGGCGGCCGCTGTCCATCGCGGCGGCCCTGGCCGAGGCGGAGCTGCTGGCCGGACGGGTCGACCGGATGGACCCGCTGCCGGGCCTGGTCGCCGAGGACCCGCCGCCCGCGGACGGCTGAGCGCCGCCGCGGACGGACGCGGTCAGGCCCCGCGCACCTCGGCGAGGACGGCTTCGACGACCTCCGCCGGGGAGACCTCGCGGATCGTGCCGCTCGCCCGGTCGCGCACCTCGACGGTGCCCTCGGCCAGTCCCCGCCCGATCACCACGGAGGTGGGCACGCCCAGCAGCTCGGCGTCCTTGAACTTCACGCCCGGGGAGACCTTCGGCCGGTCGTCGTAGAGGACCTCGAGGCCGCGCGCCTCGAGCTCCGCGGCAACCCGCTCGGCCTCCTCGAAGACGGCCGCGTCCTTGCCGGTGGCGACGATGTGCACGTCGGCCGGAGCGAGCTGCCGCGGCCAGACCAGGCCCTTCTCGTCGTGGTTCAGCTCGGCGATCGCGGCGACCGCGCGGGTGACGCCGATGCCGTAGGAGCCCATGGTCACGACCACGGACTTGCCGTTCTCGTCGAGGACCTTCAGCCCCAGCGCCTCGGCGTACTTCCGGCCGAGCTGGAAGATGTGCCCCATCTCCATGCCGCGGGTCAGGCGCAGCGGGCCCGAGCCGTCGGGCGCCGGGTCGCCGTCGCGCACCTCGGCCGCCTCGATGGTGCCGTCGGAGGTGAAGTCGCGGCCGAAGACGAGGTCGTAGGCGTGCTTGTCCTTCTCGCCGGCGCCGGCGACCCAGGAGGTGCCGGGCACGACGCGGGGGTCCACGAGATAGCGGATCCCGGACGGCGCCTCCAGGCCCAGGCCCTCGGGGCCGATAAAGCCCTTCTTCAGCACGGGATGCGCGGCGAAGTCCTCGTCGGTGAAGGCGGTCGCGATCGCGGGGGCGACGGCGGCCTCGAGGCGCTTGAGGTCGACCTCGCGGTCACCGGGCAGCGCGATGACCAGCGGCTCGGTGGTGCCGTCGGGGTGGGTGAGGAGGTAGACGAGGTGCTTGAGCATCTCGTAGCGGGTCCACTGCCCGTCCTCGGCGACGCGGCCCTTCCCGGGAAAGGCCTCGTCGGAGAGGTCGGTGAGCTTCGCGATGGTGCTCGCGCCGGGGGTGTCCTCCAGGTGCATCGCGGGCAGGGCCGCGATGGCGGCCTCGTCCAGTGCCTCCGGGGGCAGGGTGGTGACGGCCTCGACGTTCGCGGCGTAGCCGCCGTCGGAGACGACGAAGGTGTCCTCGCCGACCTCCGTGGGGTGGAGGAACTCCTCGGAGCGGGAGCCGCCCATCGCGCCGGCGTCGGCCTGGCAGATCACGGTGGGCAGGCCGAGGCGCTCGAAGGTGCGCTGGTAGGCCAGGCGCTGCTTCTCGTAGGAGGCGTCGAGCCCGGCATCGTCCACGTCGAAGGAGTAGGCGTCCTTCATGATGAACTCGCGGGTGCGCAGCAGGCCCGCGCGGGGACGCGCCTCATCGCGGAACTTGGTCTGGATCTGGTACAGCATCGCCGGGAGGTCCTTGTACGAGGAGTACAGGTCCTTCACCGTCAGGGTGAACATCTCCTCGTGGGTGGGGGCGAGGAGGTAGTCGTCCTCGCGACGGTCCTGGAGCCGGAACAGCGTGGGCCCGTACTCCTCCCAGCGGCCGGTCGCCTCGTAGGGCTCGCGCGGCTGGAGCGCGGAGAAGAGCACCTCCTGGCCGCCGATCGCGTCCTGCTCCTCGCGCACGATCTGCTCGACCTTCCGCAGCACCTTCAGGCCCAGCGGCAGCCACGTGTACACCCCGGCGGCGGAGCGGCGGATGTAGCCCGCGCGCACCAGCAGCCTGTGGCTGGCGACCTCGGCGTCGGACGGGTCCTCCCGCAGGGTGCGGACGAACAGCGTGGACAGACGGAGCATGGGGCGGCCTTTCGGGATGCGAGGGGGCGCGAGCCGGCGATGGGCCGCGCGGGGCCATGCTACTGGTCGGCGGGGTCCCGGCGCGGCGGGGCGTGACGCTGCGGACGTGCATGCGGCCCTGCGGCGGCCCGTCGGTACGCTGACGGGATGCAGCGACGACAGCGGCGGGCCCCCGCCCCGGCGGGAGCGGCGCGCGAGGCACGAGGAGGGCCGGCGGGCGCCGGTCCCCCGAGCCGACGGCGGGTCCTGCGCGGCGCGGGCGCCGTCGCCGGTCTCGGCGTGCTCGGGGCGCTCGGCACCGGCGC
>NZ_BCAK01000045.1:0-7911 GCF_001293905.1 Brachybacterium sp. SW0106-09 | reverse complement strand
CATCCCAGCCGGCCGCAGGCCCGCCAGAGGCCATTACAGCTCTACCCGCTCGTGAACGAGCTCGCCGGTGACGGGATCCCTGTCGCGGTGCCCTTGCGGGTCCTGAAGCTCTCCCGCCAGCCTTACTACCGCTGGAGGAAACAGCAGGTCACCGAGTCCGAGTTGGTCGAGGCCTATCGGGCGAACGCCCTGTTCGACGCCCACCTGGATGATCCCGAGTTCGGCTACCGGTTCCTCGCCGGCGAAATGGAGTCCGTGGGTCAGCGGATGTGCGAGCGGACTGCGTGGCGGATCTGCCGGGACAACCAGTGGTGGTCCGCCTTCGGCAAGAAGCGCGGCAAGAACGGGAAGCGCCCGGGACCGCCGGTGCACGATGACCTGGTCCAGCGGGACTTCACCGCGGATGACGTCAACGAGCTGTGGCTGACCGACATCACCGAGCACTGGACCGACGAGGGCAAGCTCTACCTCTGCGCCATCAAGGACGTGTTCTCCGGCCGCATCGTGGGCTACTCCATCAGCGACCGGATGAAAGCGCGTCTCGCAGTAAACGCCCTGGACAACGCGGTATTTCGGCGTCGTGACACTGCCGGCTGCATCGTGCACTCGGACCGCGGAAGCCAGTTCAGGTCACGGAAGTTCGTGCACGCTCTGAACCGGCATCACCTCATCGGATCGATGGGGAAAGTCGGTGCCGCCGGGGACAACGCCGCGATGGAGTCTTTCTTCGCGCTGCTCCAGAAGAACGTCCTGGACCGCAAGCGGTGGCGGACTCGAGAGGAGCTGCGGATCGCGATCATCACCTGGATCGAGAGGACCTACCATCGACGCCGACGACAGGCGCGCCTGGGTCGATTGACCCCCATCGAATACGAGACCATCATGAACCAGACCGTCAGCCTGGCGGCCTAACCCCAGCTGACACCTACTCGTGCATCAGTCCCTTGATGAGCTCACCAACTCGTACAGGCTGAATATGCGTGTCGGCGTAGGAGCCCTTGGAGGGGAAGAGCCAGGGCATCTCAGGTGAGAGGTTGTCGAACTGGCGCCTCACTGCTGCTGTGGCAGCTGGCGTAAGAGGGACGGTCCGCTCGCGCCGGCCCTTCCCGTGCACGATGAGAGAGATCCCGTCGCGCTCGGCGATCATGTCTGGGCGTGCAACGACCGCGATTTCGGCGCGTCGCAGGCCCGCTTCGGCGGCTAGCGTGATCATCGCTCGAACTCTGGTGTCGGAGGCGAGCAACGCCTTGCGGATGATCGGGTCCGGGCAGGGCCTGGGAAGGGGCTTGGGCGAACGGGCTGGCGGGATGAGTGCGAGAGGGTCGGCGATGATCCGTCCCGTGCGGTGGAGCCAGGTCGTCCAGATGCGTAGTGAGGTGCGCGCGCTTCGACGTGTCGCTGCCTTCCAGCGAGGATTCGCTAGGTAGGCGACGAGCCATTCCAGGTCCAACGGGTCAGTCTCAGCCGGTACTCCGTCGAGGTAGGGGCGGACGTGATACTCGCGGAGTCGCACAGTCGTCTCGGACCGCTCCGAGGCGCGAAGCCAGGCGGTTCAGAGAGGGAGTTGCGCGGTGACGTCCATAGTCATCACTGTGCCCAGCGGGGCTGTTTCAGATCGAGCAGCGATGCTCAGTCGGGGATAAGGGGGTTGTGTGGAGGAGAGGAGCTGTGGGCCCGGAGCTGTTGCCTCTGCTCGAACCGAGACTTCAGCCAAAGGTCATCCGACCATGGTGCGGCGACCTCGAGTTTCGCTGAAGTCGACCTCGATCACGGCGCCGGACTCCCGCTCGTAGAGACTCTTAATCAGCGGGTCCGGGGTTCGAGTCCCTGATGGCGCACCCGTGAGAGAGGCCCCACCGTCCAGGTGGGGCCTCTTCGCGTTCCGGGCCCGTTCCGCATCAGCGCGGCGCCTCCTCGATCTTCACGGGTCCCACCCGTCCGTCGGGACCGCCTTCGACGCGCGGACCTGCACGGGTCCCCTAGACTCATACCTCGCAGGGAGTCGGCAAGGGTCCGGAAGGACCCTCAGCGGAGGAGGTCAGCGTGAGGATCGCGGTCACCGGTGCCACCGGAGTGCTCGGCCAGGAGGCCGTCGAGGCGCTCGTCGCCGCCGGGCACGAGGTCACGGGCATCACCCGTCGCGATTCCGGGGTCCCGATCGTCGAGGGCCGCGGCGGCGCCGCCGTGGTCGCCGACGTCTTCGACGCCACCGACCTCGCCCGCGCCTTCCGCGGCCATGACGTCGTCATCAACACCCTCGCCCACGTGCCCGTCGGCATGGCGGGCCTGCGCCCCCTGGCCTGGCGCGAGGACGACCGTCTCCACCTCGAGGCCTCCGTCGCGATCACGAAGGCCGCCGCCGACGCGGGCGTGCGCAAGCTGATCCAGGAGTCCTCCGTCTTCCTCTACCCGGACAACGGCACCGACTGGATCACCGAGGACCAGCCGCTGTCCGTGCGCAACCAGGCGTTCCGCCCGCGCGTGCGGGAGATGCGGGCGGCGGTGGACTTCGCGACCTCCGGTCGCAGCGCCGTGGTCCTGCGCCTCGGCCAGCTGTTCGGCCGCGACCCGCAGACCACGCATGCACTGAAGGCCACCCGCGAGGGGGACCCGATCCTGCTGGGCAAGCCGGAGAACTACATCACCCTGCTCCACCACACCGATGCCGGTCTCGCCTTCGTCGCCGCGCTGCGGGCCGACAGCGGCTTCTACAACGTCGGCGGCGAGCCGATCACCCGCGGCCGCTGGGCGAAGGACCTCGCGATGGAGGCCGGGGCCGAGACGCCGGCGAAGTTCTACCCCGAGATCACGCAGGCGATCGTCGGCACCCGGCTCGAGGTGCAGCGGCGCTCGCTGCGCGTCTCCTCGGTGCGGTTCATGTCCGAGACCGGATGGCGGCCGACGGTGGGCCCGTCCACGAAGGGCTGGTCGCGCCGCTGAGCGACGCGGGCGCGGCCGTCGGCAGGAGCGCATGGGCAGGAACGCGGACGCGCCGACGCCGAGCGCCTGATCGCGCCGCCGACGAGCGTCTGACCGCGCCTTTGCCGACGCCGGCCGGACCGACCGCTCAGAGCTCGCGGATCACCTTCGCGGGGCTGCCGACGGCGAGGCTGCGCGCCGGGATGTCGCGGGTGACCACGGACCCCGCCCCGATCACGGAGTCCTCGCCGATGGTCACGCCCGGCATGATGATCGCTCCCCCGCCGATCCAGACGTTGTCGCCGATGGTGATCGGCTCCGCCGCCTCCCAGCCGTCCCGGCGCGGCCCGGGCTCCAGCGGGTGGATCGGGGTGAGCAGCTGGATGTTCGGGCCGAGCTGGCAGCTGCGGCCGATGCGGATGTCCACGACGTCCAGGGCCGTCAGCCCGAAGTTCACGAAGGTGCCCTCCCCGATGTGGAGACGGCTGCCGTAGTCCACCTGCAGCGGCGCCCGCACGTGCGCGCCCTCGCCGAAGGTCCCCAGCAGCTCGCGGAGGATCTCCTGCGCACCGTCGGGATCGGCGGGGTACTCGCGGCCGAAGCGGTCGGACTCCTCCAGCGCGTGGCGGAAGGCCGCCTGGATCTCGGGGTCGTCGGCGCGGTACCAGTCCCCCGCGAGCATCCGCTCGAGCGGGGTGCGGGGGTCGTTCTCGTCGATCTCGAAGGACTTCATCCGGCCAGGATAGGGAAGCGCGCTGAGCATCCGGTCCGGGCTGTGTCAGCGGGGCAGGCGCATGCCGAGGCTGGGGTCCGAGTCGATGAAGCCGAGGGAGCGGTAGAGGCGCTGTCCCGGCGGATCGGCGAGCAGGGTGATGTACGGGTGCGGGGGCGCGGCCCGCTCGATCCGGTCGATGAGGTCCTCCATCACGGCGCGTCCGAGGCCGCGGCGCTGATGGTCGGGGTCGGTGGCGATGTCGGCGAGGTGGAAGTACCAGGTGCCGTCGCCGAGGGTGCGACCCATCGCGGCGAGGCCGCCGTCGGCGGTGCGGATCGTGGTCCAGGCCCAGCTGTTCTCGAGCGCGCCGACCGCCTGCTCCGGGGTGCGGGGGCTGAGCCCCGCGATCTCGCGCAGACGGACGTACTCCTCGCTCCTCGGCGCGGCGTGCTCCAGGCGGTAGCCGTCAGGAAGTGCGGCCGGGCCGGCGGCGCCGCGCCCGCCGCCGGCGCCGGCGCCGGGCCCGTCGTCGGCGCCGGCGGCGGGGCTGTCGGGGTCGCGATCGGTCATGGGGCGATCCTGCCAGGTCCGACCGCGATACTGGGACCATGGCCGACTCCCCCGCTCCCCTGCCCGACGACGCCCGCTGCCCCTGCGGGAGCGGTGACGTGCTCGGCGCCTGCTGCGGGCCCGTCCTGCGCCGCGAGCGTCGTGCCCCGACGGCCGAGGCGCTGATGCGCTCGCGGTACACCGCCTTCGCCGTGCGGGACCTGGAGCACCTGCTGCGCAGCTGGCACCCCACCACCGCCCCCTCGCGGGAGGATCTCGCCGCCTCGCTCGCCGAGGAGGTGCGCTGGCTCCGGCTCGAGATCCATTCGACGACAGCCGGCGGACCGTTCGACGACGCGGGCACCGTGGAGTTCACCGCGATCTCGAAGGGGCCGGGCGGCCGCGCTGTCCAGCACGAGATCTCCCGCTTCGTGCGCGAGGACGGTGTGTGGCTCTACCTCGACGGTCGGGTGGACTGAGTCCCGACCGGCCGGTCCGCAGCGGGGCGGCGCGGGGCCGTCGGCTGTGTATCGGCTCGTCGGCCGCATGCTGGCCGTGCGCCAGCCCATCGGCCGCGCGCCAGCCCGTCGGCCACGTGCTCGTGCCCCCGGACGCGACGACGCCCCGGACCCGCTCGGGGGTCCAGGGCGCCGCGGATGCCTCTCGGCCGGAGGTCAGCTGCCGGCGGCGGCGACCTTCTTCTCGGCCCGCTTCGCGGCCTCCTGCAGGATCGCGCCGAGCTCGGCGGCCTGCTTCTCGGCCTCCTTGGCGCGGGGCAGGGAGGACTTCTTCACGGACTTCGCGGCCTTCTTCGCGGAGCGCTCAGTGCTGCGTCGCGCCTCCTTCATGGCCGCGGCGATCTTCTCGCCGCGCGTCGGCTCGCGACGCGAGCGGGCGACCAGCACCGCGATGCCCGCGCCGAGCACGACCACGCCGATGACGCCGCCCACGACCACAGGAAGGGTCGAGTCGGACTTCCCGTCACCGGCGGCCGAAAAACCCTTGACCGAGCCGACCAGCTCGTTCTTCCAGCGGGTCACGGCGTTCTTCGGGTTCACGCGGTCGATCAGCTCATCGATGTCGGACGCGAGGTTGTCCTGACGCCGATAGGCCTCGTCGCGCATGTCGTCCAGGCTCTTCTTGTCTGCCACCACTGCCTCCGGGTTGATCAGGGTCTGCTGTGCAGATCGTATCGTGATCGAGGGTACGGGTCGGACGATCAGCCCTGGGTGCGGGCCAGGAAGTCGTCGGCGCCGCCGACGAGCTCCACGTGCCCGGTCTCCACGTCGGCCGTCGCCATCTTCGCGACCTCGGCCGCGAACTCCTCGACCGAGTACAGCTTCCCGGCCGCCTCCCGGCGCTGCTCCAGCGCGCCGGGGCGGGCGCGGTCGAGCAGGGTCGCGGTGACGGTGCCCTCGATCATGTCGCCCGAGACGACGACGAAGGTGACGCCCTTGTCGCGCATCTCCGGGAGGCGCTCGGTGAGGGCGGCCTCGCCGGCGCGCTTGGAGCGGGCGACCTGCTCGTACTCGGGCATGGTCTCGACGTCGTCGATGAAGTGCGCCTGGTGGCTCGTCACGAACACGACGCGACCGCCCGCGGGCAGGTGCGCGAGGCCGGCCTCGAGCGCGGCGACCTGCGCATCGCGGTTCAGGCGCATGGCGTAGTCCTCGCCGAGGTCCTTCTCCATGCCGCCGGACGCGTTCAGCACCAGAAGGTCGAGACCGCCGAAGCTCTCGATCGCGGCGGACATGAGCGCCTCGAGGCCCTCGGCCGTGGTGAGGTCCGCGCCCACGGCGACGGCCTTCCCGCCCGCGGCCTCGATCTCTGCGACGACCTTGTTCGCCCGGGGCGCCTTCTGGCGGTAGTTGATGACGACGTTCGCGCCCTCGGCGGCGAGCAGCTTCGCGGTGGCCGCACCGACCCCTCGCGAGGATCCGGTGACGACGGCGGTCTTGCCTGCGAGGGCGCTCATGGGGAACTCCTGAGAGGTCGGGGATCGGTGTCCGTGACGGGTGGGGCGCGCTGGGTTGGCCGGGTCGCGCGCCTCCGACCGTCCGAGCCTACCGGAGCACGTCGACGAGGCGGTTCGGGCGCACCGCGACGCGCCCGCTAGGCTGGCCCGGCGCGCGAGTGGCGGAATTGGCAGACGCGCTGGATTTAGGTTCCAGTGCCCGAGGGCGTGAGGGTTCGAGTCCCTTCTCGCGCACGCATGCGGCGGCCGCGGAGGCGGCGGCCGCGCAGACGACCGCACACGGCTCGAGATCGAGGAGAGCGCCCCATGACCCTGTTCGGGCTCGTCCGCCACGGGCAGACGGACTACAACCTGCAGAACCTCTTCCAGGGGTCCTCGGACATCCCGCTGAACGACACCGGGATCGCGCAGGCCCACGCCGCCTTCGACCGTCTGCCCGCCGTGGACTGGGACGTGGTCATCACCTCGCCGCTGCAGCGCGCCGAGCAGACCGGCCGCATCATCGGCGAGGACCACGGCATCCCCTTCGGCGGCACGGAGCCGCGACTGGTCGAGATCGACTGGGGCGCGGCCGAGGGACAGCCCGTCGAGGAGATGGAGGCCCGCTATCCGGCCCGTTCGTTCCCGGGCCGCGAGGACCATCAGGCCGTCGCCGACCGCGGCTACGACGCGCTCGAGGACCTCGAGACCCGCTACCCCGGCCAGAAGGTGCTGCTGGTCGCGCACGGCACCCTGATCCGCTTCCTGCTCTCGGGGATCATCGAGCGCCCCCTGCCCTCGATCCCGAACGCGACCCTGTCGCTGATCGAGCTCGAGGGCACCACCTGGCGGGTGCGGATGATCGCCGGCGAACAGGTCGACCACGCCGTCGAGGTGCCCACCAGGGCGCAGAACCCCCGCTTCATCGTCGACAAGGCGCAGCTCGCGCCCCACACCACCGCCGGCGCCACGGGCGCCGCCACCACCGCACCGATCCCGGGAGGGAACGCATGAACAGCCGCACCGCCGTGGACTCCGAGGGCTCCTGGTTCGATCCGGAGCGCGTCTCCGACCTGCGCCGTCACCTGCCGATCACCTACGTCGACGTGGTGCCCGTGCGCACCGACGTGGACGGGGCCGTGGCAGAGGTGGGGCTGCTGCTGCGCGCCTCCGGTGCCGGTCAGATCGTGCGTGCGATCGTCTCCGGACGGGTGCTGATCCACGAGACGCTGCGCGAGGCGATCGCCCGGCACGTCGAGAAGGATCTCGGGCCGATGGCGATGCCGCGCGTCCCCGTCTCCCCCGTCCCGTTCACGGTCGCGGAGTACTTCCCCACGCCCGGCGTCTCCCCCTTCCACGACCCGCGCCAGCACGCGATCTCGCTGGCCTACGTGGTCCCGATCGACGGGGAGACCGCCCCACAGGAGGACGCCCTGGAGCTGTCCTGGTTCGGGGTGGACGAGCTGCTCGGAGACTCCTCCCCGCTCCACGAGATGGACGGCGGCCGCGACCTGCTGGTGCGCCGGGCGCTGGCGTACATGGGCGCCGCCTGAGCGGCATCGTCTGAAGGCGCCGCTGCACGGTCAACGGCGCTCGTGCCCCTCAGCCCGTGCCCTGGCCCGACGTGCTCCGGCGCCCGTGCCCTGGCCCGCGCACCTGTGCTCCCCTCCGCGCCGCAGGCCGGCCGCGAACGGGCGCGGCGCGAAAGAACTCGAGTGGCAGGTTTCGATCGGTTCGGCGCCGGCCGTTTCAGTCGGTGAGTGCGACTGTGGTG
>NZ_BCAK01000044.1:0-9311 GCF_001293905.1 Brachybacterium sp. SW0106-09 | reverse complement strand
TCGCGTCCGGCCTGGCCGCGTCCGCCCTGGCCGCGGCCGCCGCCCTGACCGCCGCGACCGCGACCGCCCTGGCCGCCGCCGCGGCGCTCGCCCGCCATGCGGCGCTCGTCCAGCGGCTCCTCCGGCTGGCGCGGCTCATGGGTCGCCACGCGCTCGCCGGGGGCGAGCTCCGTGAGGACGGGGCTGGTCGAGACGACCTGCTGGTGGTAGGTGGGGGTGATCCCGGCCTTGCGCATCAGGTCGTTCACGTCGCGCTTCTGGTCCGGGGTCTGCACGGTGATGACCGTGCCGGACTCGCCGGCGCGCGCGGTGCGGCCCGAGCGGTGCAGGTAGGCCTTGTGCTCGACGGGCGGGTCGGCGTGGACCACGAGAGCGACCTCGTCCACGTGGATGCCGCGCGCGGCGATGTCGGTGCAGACCATCGTCGTCGCGGTGCCGGAGCCGAAGGCCTCGAGGTTCCGGGTGCGGGCGTTCTGCGAGAGGTTGCCGTGCAGGTCCACCGCGTCCACGCCGCGGGCGGAGAGCTTGCGGGCGAGGTTCTTCGCGCCGTACTTGGTGCGGGTGAACATGATGGTGCGGCCGGGGGCGGCCGCGAGGTCGCGCAGCACGTCGAAGCGCGTCTCCTTGTCGACCTCGAGCACGTGGTGCTCCATCGTGCCCACGGGGCTCGTTGCGGGGTCCGCGGAGTGCGTGACCGGGTCGTGGAGGAACTCCTTGACCAGCTTGTTCACGCCGGAGTCGAGGGTCGCGGAGAACAGCATGCGCTGGCCGCGGCGCGGGGTCGCCTCGAGGATTCGGCGCACCATGGGCAGGAAGCCCATGTCGGCCATGTGATCGGCCTCGTCGATCACGGTGATCTCGATGGCGCCGAGATCGGCGTGGCCCTGGCCCATCAGGTCCAGGAGCCGTCCGGGGCAGGCGATGAGCACGTCGACGCCGCCCGCGAGGGCGTTCACCTGCGGGTTCTGGCCGACGCCGCCGAAGACGACGGCGCTGCGCAGGCCGGCGGCCTTCTCCAGCGGCTTCAGCGAGTCGGCGATCTGCGAGGCGAGCTCGCGGGTGGGGGCGAGCACGAGCGAGCGCGGCCGACGGGCGGTGCGGCGCTTCGGGGTCTCCAGCAGGCGCGCCACCAGCGGCAGCAGGAAGGCATAGGTCTTGCCCGAGCCGGTGCGGCCCCGGCCCAGCACGTCGCGCCCGGACAGGGAGTCCGGCAGGGTCGCGGCCTGGATGGGAGTGGGAGAGGTGATCCCCAGCGGCGCGAGCGCGGCGGTGAGGGAGGCGGGCACGCCGAGGCGTGCGAAGTCAGGGGTGGTCACGAAGGGTGATCCGTTCTCTGTGCGTTGCACCCCGCACGTCGTCGTCACGTCGGGACCGCTCGAGGCGGTCCTTTCCGGCCGACGCTGTCGCCGTCTGCGGGGCCTGCCGCTCCTCGTGCCCGACGTGGTGCGTCGAGGGGTGCGGGGCTGCCCGGACGGGACCTGTGCCGCGGCGGGAGGACGGCACTCCCGCCGACCTTACGCGGCGGTCACCTCGTAGGCGACGTGCGGCACTCCGCATGTGAGATACCACCGTGTCCTCCTGGTGCGGCCTGCGTCCCCGTCGGCCGCCCGCCCGGGATTTCCAACGTTGCACATTCCGGGGTGGTGGGGTTGACTGACCCCTGACAGATCACCGCCGATCACGCGCCAGGAGCCCCTGCGATGACCCCTCCGACCCCCGCGCTGCCCGAGGCGCTCGCCGCGCTGTTCACGCGAGCCGACGAGCTCGCGGCCCAGCTGGACGCCCCGCTCTCCGCCGCACCCGACGTGCCTCGCCCCGAGCATCCGCGCCCCCAGCTGCAGCGCCCCACCTGGCTGAACCTCAACGGGACCTGGCAGTTCGAGATCGACCGCGGCGACACGGGCCGGGAGCGCGGCCTGCTGGGCCGCGCGCTCGAGGACGAGATCACGGTGCCCTTCGCGCCCGAGACCCCGGCCTCCGGGATCGGCGACCGCGACTTCCTCGAGGCCGTCTGGTACCGCCGCACCCTCACCATCCCCGCGGACTGGGTGGGCCTGCGCCCGATCCTCCGCTTCGAGGCGGTGGACCAGGACGCGACCGTCTGGGCGAACGGCGTCGAGGTCGCACGCCACCGCGGCGGCTTCACCCCCTTCTCCGCCGACCTCTCCCAGGTCCCCGGCCTCGGCGTCGGAGGCGAGGTGAGCATCGTGGTCCGCGCCCGCGACCCGCACGATGCGCCCCAGGCCCGCGGCAAGCAGTCCACCTGGTTCCGCCCCACCCACGCCAACTACCACCGCACCACCGGCATCTGGCAGAGCGTCTGGCTCGAGGGCGTGCCGGCCGACGAGATCCGCTCCCTGCGGATCATCCCCTCGCTCGCCGCCGCCTCCTTCGCGATCGACGTGCCGCTCTCGCGCAGCACCCCCGGTACGTCCCTCGAGGTCATCGCCTCCGTGCCCGGCGGGGAGGAGGTCGCGCGCACGAGCGTCCGCGCCGACCTCGACCTCGCCCCGCACCTGGCGCTGACGATCCCCGAGGAGCACGTGCGCGTGTGGGGCGCCGGCGCGCCCGAGCTCTACGCCCTGCAGGTGCGGCTGCTGGATGCCGACGACGCCGTGCTCGACGAGGTCCGCTCCTACGCCGGCCTGCGCTCGACCTCCCTGAACGCCCACGAGTACCGCCTGAACGGCGAGAAGGTCTTCCAGCGCCTGGTCCTGGACCAGGGCTACTGGGAGGACTCGTTCATGACCGCCCCGTCGGACGATGCCTTCACCACCGACATCCGCCTCGCGATGGAGGCCGGCTTCAACGGCGCCCGTCTCCACCAGAAGGTCTTCGACCAGCGCATGCTCTTCTGGGCGGACCTGCACGGCTATCTCACCTGGGGCGAGTTCGGGGACTGGGGCGTCTCGGGTCTCGGCCCGCTGGGCGACAACCAGCAGCCCACCGCCTCCTTCATCGGGCAGTGGATCGAGGCGGTCGCCCGCGACATCAACCACCCCTCGATCATCGGCTGGTGCCCGCTGAACGAGACCCACCAGATCCTCCACGACCGCTTCACGCAGCTCGATACCGTCACCCAGGCGATGTACGACGCGACCAAGCTCGCCGACCCCTCCCGCCCCGTGCTCGACGCCTCCGGCTACTCCCACCGGGTGCGCGGCGCCGACGTCTACGACTCCCACTCCTACGAGCAGGACCCCGAGCGGTTCCGCGCCGAGCAGGCCGGGCTCGCCGAGGGCCGCCCCTTCGCCAACCGCCGCGACCTGGCCCCGGACGAGTACCCCTTCGCCGACGGCGAGTTCTCCCTGCCCTTCGCCGGCCAGCCCTACTTCGTCTCGGAGTACGGCGGCATCTGGTGGAACGAGCAGGAGGCGAAGGAGGCCGCCGAAGCGGCGCGCGCCGGGAACAACGCCGCCGAGTCCTGGGGATACGGACAGCGGATCACCAGCGAGGAGGAGCTCTATGCCCGCTTCGAGGGGCTCACCCGCGTGCTGCTCGAGGACCCGCTGATGTTCGGCTACTGCTACACGCAGATGACCGACGTGTTCCAGGAGAAGAACGGCGTGGTCGACTTCGCCCGCGGCCGCAAGCTCGACCTCGCCCGGCTCCGCGCGGTCCAGGAGCGGCCCGCGGCGTACGAGACCGAGGGCTGAGCCTCCGGGCGCACTCCCGCCCCGTCGGCGTCGGTGCCGGAGAGATCCGCGGGGCCGACGGCGGCGCGCCCGAGGTGCTGGGGCCGACGGTCGAGGTGCTGGCCGAGCTCGCGAACGGCACCGGCCGCGCCGCGACCCTGTCTCGCAGCAGCTCGTCTCCCATCATGTGCGCTTCGACCCCGCGGTCGACGGGGCGCGCGGGGCGCGCCTGGGCCGCACCCCGCAGCGCTACGCGTGGCTCGCCGAGCTCGACCTCATGGCGCAGCTGGCAGGATTCACCAGGGAGTCCCGCTGGGCGGACTGGGACCGCAGCGAGTTCACCGCCGACTCCCGCAGCCACGTCACCGTCTGCCGACTCCCCGGAGGAACCCCGTGACCCGTCCCGCTCCCGACTCGTCGACCCGCCCCGCGGGGTCGCCGGCGGCCCTCCACCGCGACGCGCTGACCCTCGAGGACGTCCCCGCGCTCACCGCGCTGCTGAACACGGTCGACGGCCACGACGAGCTCGGAGAGCCCGTCGAGGAGCCGAGCATCCGCGAATGGCTGCAGACGCCGCGCCTGGACCTCGCCGAGGACACGGTCGCCCTGCGGGCCGGCGAGCAGATCGTCGGCTTCGGACTGGTCACCGTCTCCGCGCATCCCGACCGCGACGGCCGCGCCCGCGTCCAGCTCAGCGGTGCCGTGCATCCCGAGCATCGGCGTCAGGGGATCGGCACCTCGATCCTGGAGCTGCTCGAGGCGCGCGGCAGCTCGCTCGCCGCGCAGCGGCACCCCGGACTGCCCGCGGTGCTGCGCACGAGCGGCGGCCGCGATCCTGAGTCGGACGCCGGCCCGGGCGGGGCCGACATCCGCCCCGTGCTCGAGCGGCGGGGGTACCGACGGGTCCGCTCCTGGCTCGAGATGGAGCGCGAGCTTCCTGGGCCGGCGCTGGAGCTCCCCGCCCTGGAAGGAGCCCGGATCCTCGCTCCCGCGCCGGAGCAGAGCGAGGCCGTGCGGCTCGCCCACATCGCCGCCTTCGCGGACCACTGGGGCTCCGCCCCGATCGATGCGGAGACCTGGCAGCTGTGGACCACCTCCCACACCTCCCGCCCCGAGCACTCCACGATCGCCCTCGCCCCGGACGGCATCGTGCTCGCCTATGCCGTCACCTCCGAGGACCGCCCCGGCGTGCTGCACGTGGCGCTCGTCGGCACCCGCCCCGAGGCGCGCGGCCGGGGCCTCGCCCGCGCGGTGCTCGCCCGCACCCTCGTTTCGGGGGCGGAGGCCGGCTTCGCCGCAGCCGTCCTCGAGGTCGATGCCGAGTCCCTCACCGGCGCGACCCGGCTCTACGAGGCCGTCGGCTTCGAGCGCGCGCACGTCTACGCGACCTTTGAGAAGCCGGTGGGCTGAGGCGGGGGCCGGCGCGGCCCCCTCGCGCAGACCCTTGACCTCGACCGCACCTACTGTCCATAGTGTCTATAGACAGTAGGCGCGGTCGTCATGGACGGTCGCTCCGCCGGACGAAGGGGGCGAGGATGCACATCCCGATCGACGCCTCCGCGCCCGAGCCCATCTACGAGCAGATCCGCGCGCACCTGACCGAGGCGATCCTGCGAGGCGACCTCGGCGCCGGAACGGCCCTTCCCTCGATCCGCGTCCTCGCCCGTGACCTGCGGGTCAGCGTCATCACCACCACACGCGCCTACAACGAGCTGGTGGCCGACGGTCTGGTGGACGCGGTGCGCGGCAAGGGCGTCTTCGTCCGCGCCCAGCAACCCGAGGCCGTGTGCGCTCGGGCGCACGAGCGCGTCGACGCCGCGCTTGCCGAGGCCGTGCGCGCGTCGAGGCCCGCCGGGATCACGCTCGAGGAGCTGCACGACCGTCTCCACCGCCGCTTCGAGGAGGGCCGATGAGCACCGCTCGCCCGGAACAGCACGACTCCCCGGAGAACCGCCCGCGGACCGACGTCCGGGAGCCGCCCGTCGCCGTGCGCGTCGAGGAGCTGACCGTGGAGCTGCCGTCGCAGGAGCGTCCCTATGCCGCCCCGCTCCAGGCCGTCCGCGAGCTGGACCTGACGGTGCCGACCGGTCAGATCACAGCGCTCGTCGGCGCCAACGGCGCCGGCAAGACGACCGCGCTGCGCACGATGATCGGCGCACTGCCCTGGTCGCGGGGCAAGGTCGAGGTGCTCGGCACCGAGATGGGGCCGGCCCGCGTCGCCGTGCCGGAGGGCGCCTCCTTCGTCCCGGACAGTCCCGACTATCCGGACCGCTGGACGGCACGGCGGCTGGCCCGGGCACACGGCGCCACGACCCCCTTCGACCAGGGGCGGTTCGACGCCCGCCTCTCGGCCCATGGAGTGCCCCTCGACCGTCCCGTCGGCCGCCTCTCCCGAGGCCAGCTCACCCAGCTCGCGCTCTCCGCGGCGCTGGCCCGGGACCCACGCCTGCTGATCCTCGACGAGCCCTTCGCACGGCTGGACCCTCTCGCCCGCACCGAGCTGGTCGACGAGCTGCGCGATCTGATGGCCCTCGGGGACCGCACGATCCTGCTGTCCACTCACGACCTCGAGGGAATGGAGCGCTTCGTCGACCGCCTCGTGGTGATTGCCGACGGCCGGACCGTGCTCGAGGGCGACGTCGAGGCCCTCCGCGAGGAGCTCCTCCTGCTCGAGCGGCCACGGCAGGCGAGCGACGAACGGGACACGGACCCCTCGCTGATCGGCCCGACCACGAGCGGCGACACGACGAGTGCCCTCATCGCCGTCGACGACGCCGCTGGTCTGCCGCCCGGGACCGTCCTGCGCCGACCCGCCGTCAGCGAGCTCGTGACCCACTGCCTCCGCGCCGCAGGTGCTTCCGGGCACGAGACTGCTGCGCCCGTCACGACTCCGAGGAGGGGAGCGGAATGACCCCGATCCGGCAGGCGATGTCCATGGAGCTGCGCCTGAGCAGCGGACGCTTCTCACTCGCAGTCGCCCTGTGCGCGCTGACCCTCGTCCTCGCGGCGACGATCACGGATGCGCTGGTGGCGGCGCTCACGATCTGGGGAGCGCTCGCCTGGTACCGCTATGGCCGTCCGGAGACCGTCGAGCGAGCAGAGCTGAGAGCGACGCTCGGGCTCTCCCGCGCGGACGGCGTCCGCGGACGGGTGGCGCTGATAGGACTCGAGACCGTGATGCTCCTGGGCACCGCCGTGCTCGCCGCACCGGTCTCGTCGGCGACGGGGCTCGGGACGTCCGTGACCCCCGGCCCCACCTTCGTCCTCTCGGGGCCCCCTGGCCTGTCCGGCGCCCTGATCGCCCTGGCGGGCACGCTCCACGCCGGGCTGGTCCTCGTGCTCACCGGGATCGCCGTCGGCGGGGACTGCCTGACCCGTCGCCCCGCCCGTTCGATGGCGCTGCTGAGCCTGGTCGTGTATCTCGGTGCGGGACTGCTCAGCTCCGTGCTCATCGGGCTGCCGCTGGCAGCGGTCGAGCTGTCGAACGGCGCCGTGATGACCTACCTGATCGTGTGCGCCGGGGTGGCCGTGCTGCTCGCGGTGGCTCTCCTGGTGCTGCGCCGGCGCGTCCGCGCCTGGATCCGTCGGCTCGATTCCGGCGTCGCCGCACGGGCGATGTCCGCGGCGTGATCCGGGTCCGGCCGCTGCGAAGGGTCGACGGGTGAGCGGAGAGCCACACCGGCCCGGCCGTCGTGACCGGCGACGTCGCAGGGCTGTGGAACGATTGCGCCCATGACGATCACCGCTGCGGCCGACGGCTCCGCCCTCGGCAATCCCGGACCCGCCGGCTGGGCCTGGTACATCGACGAGGACACCTGGCGTGCGGGCGGCTGGCCCCACGGCACCAACAACATGGGCGAGCTGAAGGCCGTCCTGGACCTCCTCGAGGCGACAGCCGTGGACGCCGACCAGCACCTGCACATCCTGTGCGACAGCCAGTACGTCATCAACTCCATCACCAAGTGGATGCCGGGATGGAAGCGCAAGGGCTGGCGCAAGAAGGACGGCAAGCCCGTCATGAACGTCGAGCTGCTGAAGGACATCGACCGGGCGCTCGCCGGCCGCAGCGTCGAGTTCGAGTGGGTCAAGGGCCACGCCGGCCACGCCATGAACGAGGCGGCCGACAAGCGCGCCAACGCCGCCGCGACCGCGTTCTCCAAGAAGCAGGACCCGCAGGTCGGGCCTGGATACCGGGGGAGCGGCACCGCGCAGGGCGGCACCTCTCCCGCGCCGTCGGCCGGCTCCTCGTCGACGGGCTCCCCGTCGGCCGCGCCGTCCTCCTCGCAGACCGGCGCGGCCGGCGATCCGGGCGACCTCTTCAGCCTCTTCGACACCGCCGATCCCGCCCCCGCGGCCTCCTGCTCCACCGCGGTCGAGGACACGGTGCTCGTCGCCGATGCCCCCGGCACCAGCGACTTCGAGCAGGTCATCACCCGTGAGCAGGCGCTGCTCGCCGACGCGCTGCGCGCCGACGCCCCGAGCGCGGCCGAGCTGCTGCACCCCGCCTTCACCGAGATCGGCGCGAGCGGGCGCAGCTACGACCGCGACGAGATCCTCTCCGCCCTCGCCCCGCTCGAGGACGTGCAGGCCGAGGAGTTCCTCGCCGACGAGATCGCGCCAGGCGCGATCCTCCTGCGCTATGTCACCACCGGCCCGGACGGCACCGTCCGCCGCAGCTCGGTGTGGGTGAAGGAGCGGGGCCGTTGGCTGCTGCGCCACCACCAGGGCACCCCGGAGGGCGCCGGAGGACGGTGACCGTCTCCGTCCCGCTCGGCGCCCGTGCGGGCGGTCCCGACCTCGCGCGCGGGATCGCCCTGCTCGGCATCGCGCTGGCGAACCTGGTGGGCTGGCTGCACGGCTCCGCCTGGACGGCGCTGCTGAAGCAGCAGGACGCGAGCGCCGCGGACCGCGTCGTGGACGTGCTGCTCGCCCTGCTCGTCGACAACCGCGGCTTCCCGCTGTTCGCCCTGCTGTTCGGGTACGGGATCGGGATCCTCCGCCGCCGCTCCCTCGAGCGCGGGGAGCGTACGGGACGGTTCCTGCGGCGCATGCTGCGCCGTTTCGCCGTGCTGCTGGCGATCGGCCTCGCCCACGCGATTTTGCTGTTCAGCGGGGACATCCTGGTCGGGTACGCGGTGATCGGGATGCTCTGCGCGCTGCTGGTGACCCGGGGCCGGGTGGTGCTCGCCGCCGCGGCGATCGTGACGCTGCCGGCTCTCGGCGTGTTGGGCTGGGTGGACGGCACGGTCGGGCTCGGCGGCGGCACCGGCTATGCGGCCGCCTCCGCACCGGACTATCTGGCCGGCGTCGGGATCCGAGCGCCTGACGCCCTGCACGGCCTCCTGCTCGCCCCGATCGAGGAGATCGGCCTGCTCTCCCCGATGGCGCTCGGTGCGCTCATGGCCCGCGGCGCCCTGCTCGAGGACGTCCCCGCGCATCGCCGACGGCTCGGCCGGCTCGCGCGGTGGGGCCTCGCGATCGGCCTGGTCGGCGCGGTGCCGCTCACCGCCGTGCTGGTCCTGGACCCCGCCCATGCCCGGCTCGACGTCGAGGTCGTGCTGGGCATCCTCGGCGTGCTCCACCAGGTCAGCGGCCTCGCCGGGGCCGTCGGCCTCGCCGCCGGGGCCGCGCTGCTGGCCGCGCGGTGGGGCCCGCGCCCCGCGGCGCGCGCACCGG
>NZ_BCAK01000043.1:0-11122 GCF_001293905.1 Brachybacterium sp. SW0106-09 | reverse complement strand
CAAGAACGCGATCGATGACCAGCTCGAGGACGCCACCTGCGTGCTGGACGCCTTCCACATCGTCAAGCTCGGCGGGGCTGCGGTCGATGACGTCCGCCGCCGGATCCAGCAAGAGACCCTCGGCCATCGAGGCCGCAAGGGCGAGCCTCTCTACGGGATCCGCCATGTTCTCCGCGCCGGACGAGAACGCCTCACGCCGCGCCAGCAGAACCGGCTGGCCAGCGCATTCGCGGCCCATCCCGATCACATCGCGGTCGAGGTCGCCTACCAGTGCGCCCAGGACCTCCGAGACGTTTTCCACCAGCCCACGCCCGCCCAGGGCCGACGCCTCGCCGAGCAGCTCATCGCGAGGCTGCCGTCCTGCCCGATCCCCGAGATCGCCAGGCTCGGGAAGACCCTACGCCGCTGGCGGACAGCATTCTTGGCCTACTTCGATACCGACGGCGCGAGCAACGGCGGGACAGAGGCCATCAACGGGATCATCGAACTCGGTCGCCGCATCGCTCGCGGCTTCCGCAACTTCGAGCACTACCGCCTCCGAATGCTCCTCATCACCGGAGGACTCGACGCCTCACCCCACACTCAACTCTGAAGAGCCGGGTATCAACCTTCCGAGGTCGTCGACTCCGAGAGCTGGATGATCTGGACGTGGAGGCGCTCGTGAACCTCTGCGCTGAAGGCTTCAAGGGGTTCTGGGCTCCGAAGATGACGAAGGTTCTCGCCCTGTACCTCCCGGACACCGTCCCGGTGCTGGACGGGAACGTTGCCCGAGCGATGGGGTTTCGGCGAGATGCTTTCAGACAGCGCAGTCGAGGCGGGGACGGAGTGATGCGAGCACGCGAAGAGAGCATCTCCCAGGCGATCATCGCTCTCCGGGCGGCACTGCGCGAGAACGAGGCAGCCCTGAAAGAGATGAGAGAGGTGATCGTTCGAGATGTTCCTGACCTGGCCGAGGCAAGCGAAGTGCGCCTACTCGACATCACTCTGTGGACTTCGCAGGAGGACCGAGTGAATAGCTCGCGGTGGGTGGACCTCGCCCCGAAGCCCTATGCCCCAGCCGACCTCACTCCCGTCCGGATTGCCCCGATCGGCGCGTAGCCCAGCCCCTGCCTGCCTCCCTTCATCGCTGCAGGCAATCTGCTGACCTCGCCCTCCAGACGAATCGAGCACCGAAGAGGGGAGGCAGTCTGCAATCGCCACCCCTAAACGTCTCGACAGTGCACCATGGATCTCATGCCCTCCACCTTCGCCTGGCTCGCCGTCGACGCCGAGCAGCGCCGCAGGATGATGGAAGCAGTGGACCAGTTCCGCGACGAGACGACGATCGACGACCTGGGCGTCGGCGCGATCCGGGACGCCTTCTCGGACACCCTGTTCCCCGGCACCTCCACCCTGCACACCCGGCTCCGCTACGTCCTGTTCATCCCGTGGCTGATGCAGGAGGCCTCGAAGCGCCCGACCGCCGGCGAGATGGCCACGAGGTACCACGACCTCGAACGTGACTTCATCGGTGCCCTCGAGCGTGGGACGAGCGATGACGAGCCGGGCATCATCGGCCGCCGCGCGGGCAAGACCCTCCAGCGGGTGCCGTCGGTGGTGTACGGCGGGATGCTCGTTCAGTGGGGGATCCTCGAACGCGGCCTCACCTCCCGGGAGTTCTTCACACGGGTCGAGGCGGGCCGGCGCCTGGACGCCGAGGCACCCCGCGCGGAGGACGGCGGTCTCGCCGCCGAGCGGATCCCCGACGGACTCGACCCTTCACTCCCCGCACCACCCGATCACCTCGTGAAGAGCGCCGACTTCCGCCTCCTCCCGGGCGAGGTCGAGTACCTCCGGGAGGCGATCACCCGCACCAACCCCGGGACGCTCATCGCCCGCCTCGTGCAGGAACGGCCGGCCGGGTGGACCGACACGGACAGCGTGCCGCCGGCCCCGTGGGCACCGGAGATCCTCGACCTCCTCAGCCACCGGGCCGACGGGGAGCTGCGCTCCCTGCTCGACCTCGCCGAGCGCTTCAGCCTCCACATCCACGGCGCGAACCTGCTCTACAACCTGCTGCTCGCCGAGGCGACCTCCTCGGACCCGGAGCGCTTCCGCGACGACCGCGTCGCCCACTACCGCGACAGCCTCGCATCCTGGGCGGACGAGACCGCGGCGTCCCGCCCCTTCGACTCCGAGGACCTCCTGGCCCTCGGACAGCTGATGGCGGCCCGACGCCGCAACTACACCGACAGGACCAGGACCTTCCTCGAGAGCTGGTGCGAGCAGACCCGAACGCCGCACGCCGTCGCGGACTCCACCGCCGCGCGCCAGCTGATCACCGATCGCGAGCGCCTCGTGAAGCAGGGCCGCGCCCGACTGCGGCCCGGGAACCTCAAGGCCCTGAACGCCTGGAGCGGCGCGTCCGGCGCCGGCCGGAACCTCTTCCGCTGGCCGAACGTCGTGGCGCTCCTCCAGGACCTCTACGACGCCGAGGATAGCGCCTGATGCTCGAACCCGACACCAGCGTCCTGCTGACCGACGCGCTGCGGCCACCGCCGGGGCACGAGGTCGACGTCGCAGTGACGACGACCTTCTCGCTGAATCTCACCGCGATGCTGATCGCCCCCATGACCTTCGCGTTCGCGGAGATGGACGACTCGCGCGGCATCGATGACCGCGATCCCGCACAGCTGCTCGACGCCGTCCAGCGCTTCATGGGCCGGACCACCGTGTTCTGCCAGGCCGCCGGGATCCACGTCCCTGCCTCGCACAGCCGCATCCACACCTTCCTCGAGGGCTCGCTGCACGAGGTCGAACCCCCGACAGAGAACGCCCTGTTCCACCCGAAGCTCTGGGCGATCCGCTACCGCCGCCCCCACGACGGCGCACTCTTCCACCGGGTCGTCGTCGGCAGCCGCAACCTCACCCTCGACAGCTCGTGGGACACCGCCCTCGTGCTCGACGAGGGCCCCGACGGCACGATTGACGCCGCCCCCGCCGGCGCCGCCGTCGAGGCGGTGACCGGCATGGTGCTCGACCCGCTCACCGAGGACCGCCGCGAAGCGATCCTCGACCTCGCCCGGACGCTCCGCGACGTGCGCCTCGGGGTCCCGGAACCCTTCACCGGAGGCGCACTCCTCCCACTCGGACTCGGCAGTGACCCCGCCCCGTGGCCGTTCCCGGAGCGGCCCAGGAAGGTCCTAGCGATCAGCCCGTTCCTCGCCGCGGACACCCTCACCAGGATCCGAGCCGGTGCGCCGGAGAGCACGCTTCTCACCCGCGCCGCGGCCGCGGATCAGCTCGGCAGCCGCGCCCTGCGCGGCTGGGACGTCAACGTCCTGGACTCCGCCGTCGACGGGGGAGCGGAGGGCAGCGCCGTCGTGGAGGACGCCATTGATCGGGACTCGAGTCCCGCCCCGTCCACGCTCCTCGACCTCACGGGACTGCACGCCAAGACGGTCATCGTCGACGGCGACGACGGGCAGTCGGAGGTCATCACCGGCAGCGCCAACCTCACCGAGCAGGCCTGGAGCAGGAACGTCGAGTTCGACGCGGTGCTCGTCGGTCCCACCCGGGTCTGCGGCGTCGACGCGGTGCTCGGCGAGGGTGGCAAGGCGATGGGCCTGCGCACCATCATGGAGCCCTTCACGCCGGCGCCGGACGCGATCGAGGACCCCTCCCTCGGCACCGGCTATCTGCTCGAGGAGTTCCACCGCTCCCTCGCCCGGACCGTCCCGAGACCGCGACTGGACCTCACCCGCACCGGCGACGACGCCGTCTCCGCGCGGCTTTCGCTCGTGCTCCCGGCGGGCTGCCCGGGCGAGACGGTCATCTGGCCGCTCACCGCGCCGAACCTCCGCCGCTCGCTCCCCGAGCAGACCTCCTGGAACCTGTCTCTCGACGAGATCACCCCCTTCCTCGCCGTGGAGACGACGCACGGCGACGGCCCCGCCCGGGCCACCAGGCGCTGCCTCCTCAAGGTCCGGCTCGTCGGCGACGTGATCGATCGGGAGCAGCGGGCGCTCGCCGCGATGCTGAACAGCCGCGACCGCGTGCTGCGCTATCTCGCGCTCCTCCTCGGACTCGACGAACCGACCACCGCCCACGCCCACGAGCCCGAGCTCGACACCCTCACCAGCGCGATCGACGGCATCACCGCGACGGACCACCGCCGGCCCCCGCCCCCGATCGTGCTGTTCGAGCCTCTGGTCCGCGCGGCCGGGAACGACATCGACCGGATCCTCTCGGTGCGGAAGCAGGTCGAAGCCGTCCTCCAGCTGCCGAAGGCCGAGGAACTGATCCCACCGGAGTTCCTGCAGTTGTGGGACACGGTGCTGCGATTCTCGTTGTCGAGGAGGCGCCCATGAGCCCGACAACGCCCGCAGAGTCGACGGCCGTGGATGTCGACGCGCTCCTCGCCGGCCTCAAACCCTTCCAGCGCGCTACCGTCGACCACGCCTTCCGTCGCCTCTGGACCGACGAGGACCTCGTCAGCCGCTTCCTCGTCGCCGACGAGGTGGGGCTCGGCAAGACCCTCATCGCCAAGGGCGTCGCCGCCCGCGCGATCGTGCACCTGCGCCAGACCACGGACCGCACCGTGACCATCGTGTACATCTGCTCCAACAGCCAGATCGCCGGCCAGAACCTCGACCGCCTACGCGAGCTCACCGGCGGCCAGGCACAGACCAACGCCGACCGGATCACGATGCTCCCGCAGACGATGGGATCCGCCCCGCCAGGCGGTGTCGACCTCATCGCCTTCACCCCCGGCACCTCGTTGCGCCTCGGCGATGCGACGGGACGCGTCGGAGAGCGCGTGCTGCTGCACTGGATGCTCAGCCACAGCATCGACCGGCTCTGGCTCACGCAGGACCGAATCATCGACTACTTCCGCGACGCCGTCGGGTTCGAACGCTTCGCCGACAGGCTGGAGTGGAACTGGAGCCGCCCCACCCTCGACGACGACCTCGTCGAGGAGTTCACGCGCGCACTTCGCACCGAGACCGGACCCTTCGGCGGCACACTGCTCGATGACCTGTTCGACGAGCTCGACACCTGGCTCGCAGGCGACGAAGTCACGCACGACATGTGGTGGCGGCGCCGGCGCATGATCGGTACGCTGCGTATGGCGATGGCCCGCACCGCAGTCACCCGCCTCGCGCCGGACCTGGTCATCCTCGACGAGTTCCAGCGCTTCAAGGACCTGTTCCCCGGCGCCCGCAGCACCGGCGACGAGCACTACACGGACGCGCAGCAGCTCGCGCAGAAGATCATCATGCATCGCTCGGCGAAGTCGCTCGTCCTCTCCGCCACGCCCTACAAGATGTTCACGCTGCCCGACGAGCTCGACGCCGAGGACCATCACCAGGACTTTCACGACACTGTGGCCTTCCTCGCCGGCCCTGAGCGCGCGGACCTCGTCAAGGAGCATCTCGCCGCGGTGCGGCGGGGGATGCTCGAGGGCACGGCCGACGGGCACCGCCTCGCCGTAGAGGCCACGCGCCGCGCCGAGGCGGAACTGCGGCGCGTCATGTCCCGCACCGAACGGCTCGGCTCCGCCGCGGTGGCCGACGGGATGCTGCGCGAGATGGAGATGCCCTCCCTCGAGCTGCGACCCCAGGACCTCGAGGTCTGGACCGCGGCCGACGCGATCGGACGTCACGCCCACGGCATGGACATGTTCGAGTTCTGGCGCTCGAGCCCCTATCCCGTGAATCTCATGGACCCGTCGGCCTACTTGGCCCAGCGACGCACCCTCGAACTCGCGAACAGCGACGACGAGGATCTCGCGGCACTGCTGCACAGGCACCATCGAGGCCTTCTCTCCTGGGACGACATCCGCCACTTCCGCGAGATCGATCCCGGCAACCCCAAGCTCCGCGCCATGATCGATGCCGCGATGGACCGCGGGGTCTGGAAGCTCGCCTGGCTCCCGCCCTCCCTGCCGTACACCAGCCCGGGCGGACCCTTCGCCGCCGAGGGTGCGCAGAGCTTCACCAAGCGGCTCGTGTTCTCCGCCTGGAGCGTGGTCCCTAAGGCGATCTCCGCCCTGTTCAGCTACGAGGCCGACCGACGGCTCAGCGAGTTCGCGCCCCGTCGCGGGACGGGCGCCGCAGCGCTGTACGACGACCCGCGCACCGCAGGACTGCTGCGTTTCACCGTCGTCGACGGCAAGCTCCAGAACCTGCCCCATCTCGCCCTGCTCCACCCCTCCGTCGTGCTCGCGCAACTGGGAGACCCGCTCACGATCGCGCGAGAGGTGGGGGAGGAGCTCCCGTTGGATCGCGATCGGCTTCTGCAGGTGGCGACCGGCAGGATCCAGGAGCGTCTGGACGCGCTCGAGCTCCCGATCCGGGACGTCAAGGGGCAGACCGCCGGCTGGTACGGCGTCGCGCCCTATCTGCTCGACCGCGCCCTCGGATTGGAGGACCTCGGTCTGCGCGGCGCCGTCGGCGGAGTGACCGACGGCGACGATGCAGGTTCCCGCTATCGCGACCACGCCGACTTCGCGCTCGACCCTGAGTGGGAGGCCCTCGGCGCTCCGCCCGATAACCTCGCCGCGGTGCTCGCCCAGGTCGCCGTCGCCGGTCCCGGGGTGTGCGCGCTGAGGGCCGTCGGCCGGGCGGCCGGGGGAGCGGACTCCTACGCCGAGGTGCCCATGCGCCGAGCGGCTCTCGGGATCGCCGAGGGCCTGCGCACGCTGCTGAACAAGCCCGAGACGGTGGCCGCCGTGCGCGCCGCCACCGGCACGAGCGGCGAGGAGACGGAAGGCTTCTGGCAGCTGGTGCTGCGCTACTGCCTCGACGGCAACCTTCAGGCGATGCTCGACGAGTACGTCCACACCCTCGTCGACTCGCTCGGGCTTCGCCATGATGAGCCGGCAGAGCGCGCCGCGGTCCTCGCCTCACGGATCCGTGCGACCGCGGGAACTCGCAGCGCCGCGAACGAGATCCACGGACTCCGCTCCGACGGAGTGAAGGTCGAGGCAAGCACGCACAAGCTCAACTCCCACATCGCCGCCCGGTTCGGGCGCGCCCTCAGCTCCGAGGCGGCCGAGAACCGCGAGGCCTCGGTGCGCGACAGCTTCAACTCGCCGTTCTGGCCTTTCGTGCTCACCAGCACGTCCGTCGGGCAGGAGGGGCTTGACTTCCATACCTACAGCCACGCCATCGTGCACTGGAACCTGCCCGGCAATCCCGTGGACCTCGAGCAGCGGGAGGGCCGCGTGCACCGGTACAAGGGGCACGCGATCCGGCGGAACATCGCCCACTCGCATGCCGGGGCTGCGCTCGCACCGGGCTACGACGACCCGTGGCAGGCGATGTTCGACGCCGCCGTTGCCGCTGAGCCCGAGTGCAGTGACGGACTCAGCCCCTTTTGGCTCCATGACGGCCCTGCCAAGATCGAGCGCTACGTGCCCGCCATGCCGCTCAGCCGCGAATCACGACAGTATCTGCGGCTGCAGCGGACACTCGGCGCTTATCGCTCGGTGATGGGGCAGCCGCGGCAGGAAGACCTCATCAAGCTGATGGGGGAGGAAGTCGACTGGCCGCGGATCGACCTGCGGCCGCCGCATTGGGACGGGGAAGGATCTTCTGCGGAAAATCAAAACGCATTATCGGAGTCCATCTGATGAAGGAATTTGAAGAAAGCCATGGTGCGAGACTCATTGATTTTGGGGCCGCAATTGGGTGAGTTCACCTCACGCCGAAGCGTCGAGCGAATCCAATACCGACACCTGAAGATCCTTCCTGCAGGCTTTTCGCGCCGCTTGATCGAAATCATCCCAATCATTGGTGAGGAGAAGCTTGTCGATACTGCCATGGGCGGCACCTAGGACCGCACGGTCTTGCTTGTTTCTAGGGAGAATCTTCTCTATCGATTTTTTTGCAGCCTGGCTTGGGCGCGCAACAAATGAGGCTCTACCTGTTCGCATCAGGTGTGAGACGAAAATCCATCCCAGCGTAGAGGGAGTGAGGTGTCGACGATATTCTGAGTAAAGGACACTTGTGTTCGGGTTCGGCTTCGCTTTTCCGGTGTCATCAAGAACGATGGATACATCGGAATCACGAAGCCACTCGATAATCTGAATAGATGACTGGTAATATGTCTCATTACCGTTTGACGCATGGACAAGAATGTTTGTGTCAATAACAAGGTCTGTCGTGCACTCATCCGAAGCCCTCATCTTGGACCCCCCTTCCCGCGCGACTGCGCAATGGACATGGCGAAGGCGTCGTCCAGTGATTCTTCAAAGAATCCCGCCGGCCAGGCAGAATGCTCAATGTTCCCAATATCATCGATCGGCACTTCCCGGACAATTGTGCCAACGTCGCGGCTTGACTCGACATAATATACTGCGACGTCGTTGCTTGAGATCGCACCCTCCGCGATGCGTCTGCGTAGGCGCAAAAGCATGTGTTCACTGTGGGACTCGACAACTACGCGTTTTTGATCTTCCACTTGCTGAATCATAAAGTCGGCAACGATCGTTTGCTGAGCGGGGTTCAGGTGTAGTTCCGGTTGCTGAAAAACAAGCGTCTGACCGCTAGTTGAAGTAACTCCTTGGGTAAGGATTGGCAATATCTGTGAAACGCCAGTTCCGGTGTGGGCAACATTAACTCTATACCCCTTCCCGGGGGTCATGAGTGACATTTGGAAGTAGTCGTCTCCAATGGCTTCGAAGGCGAGTTCGCCATAGCCTAGTAAGCTGAGCCACTCGTTAAGTGCATTGTGCGTGTCACTGTCGCGGGCGCGGAAAATTAGCTCCGGAGCGTACTCACCCTCTGTCCCAACTCCACTCGGGGACTCGGCCCCGAGTCGGTAGGTGCGTTGGGCAGACTTGCGCAGCGGTCCGATATACTTAATGCCATTAAGTGCTCTGCTGACGTGGGCGACTGTATGCTGCTGGAATGAGTAAAGCTGGCGTGCGCTTGCATACCAGTTCCGAACTCGTTTCCAACTCTCCTCGTTGTCCATATACCGTTGAGGCAACTCGAGGGCTCCTGTTCCTGAGAATAGGAAGCCTTGCGGTTGTTCCTCGCGCATGGATTTCTTAAGTGCCGCGACCTCTTGTCGGGGCCGTCCAGGTGTGTTCTTGGGCAGGAGAGGTGATTCAAAAATTTCGAAGGTTGAGGATTCTACTTCGCGCTTTCTGCGCACAGTGCGCGTGCCGTCGGCGCCATAAATTGACTGGCTTACCACCTTGGCTTGAATTCCATCCGGCGACCGGAAAGTAGTGGAGATCCGGCTCGGAGGGTTTCTTTTTGTTTGCACCGCACTCGCGCCAAAGCTAATCTCAAGAGTGAGATCTCTTTCGACATCGTGGCCACCGATGTAGTCTTGAAATATTCCTACGTCGATAAGAGATCCGCGGGACAGCAAGGCAGTATCGGGATTGCTCGCCGAGAGGGTTTGCTTCATTACGAGCAATGGTGCATAGAGACTGGACTTGCCGACATTGTTCTTGCCGATCAAGAATGTTAATGGCTTAAAAGTCAGACTCTCGCGCATGTGAAAGTTGCGAAATCCTTGCCATTTTACTGCGAGCTGCTCAACCAAGGTGGCCTCCAAGTTGTGGTGGTAATCCAACTAGTTAATCGGGGGGGGTGTGATCTGAGTTGTGGTGACGGAAACGGTCACGACCTTTTGGAGCAGGTTGAATCGTCCCGGGTTCTCTGCGGCTACTTTGTGGGTGCGGGCTCTCGGGTGAGGGCCTCGTAGTGGAGCGTCTCGGACTCTACCGGGGTGAGCATCCCCGGGGGGGCCGTGGAGGCGGCGGTTGTTGCACCAGTCGACCCAGCCGGCGTTCGCGAACTCGACGTCTGCGAGGGTCCGGTAGGGGCCGTGGTGGAAGACGGTGGTGCGGATGCACTCGGTCTTGAACAGGCCGTTGACGCGCTCCATGAGGGCGTTGTCGAAGGCATCGCCGACGGTGCCGATCGACGGAGCGATGCCCTCGAGGGCGAGGTGCTCGGTATACCGGATCGACGGGTACTGCGATCCGGCGTCGCTGTGATGGATCAAATTCCCTGGGTAGACAGGGTTTCCTTCCCGTTCTCGTCGCCAAAGCGCGATGCGCAGCGGGGTCATGACCAGGTCGACCTTCTTCGACGCCGAGGCTTGCCAGCCCACGATTCGCTGGGCGAAGACGTCCACGACGAACGCGACGTAGACGAACCCCGCCCAGGTGCGGATGTAGGTGAAGTCCGTGACCCACACCCGGTTCGGAGCAGAGGCGGTGAAGTCGCGATTCAGCAGGTCACCGGCTCGCTTCCCGTCAGGATCGGCGATCGTCGTGCGGAGCTTCTTGACGCGCCTGGCGCCCTCGAGGCCCAGTGCCCGCATCGCCCGGTCCACCGCGCCACGGGACGTGCTCGCGAGGCCTTCCTGGCGGAGGAGCAGCGCGACCCACTTCCGCCGCCCGTAGAGACCGTCGGCGTCATCTGAACCTGCCCGGGGACGGGGTTGGCCCTCCAGGCGAGGTCGCGGATCTTGTCTTCGACCAGGTCGTCTGTGACGGAGCGGGCAGCGATGCGGGCCGGCGGCTTCCAAGACCGGTAGGTGCGTGCAGCGATCGCAAGGCCCTGCCGGCGCAGGACGCGGAGGATCGACTCGACTGCATAGCCCTCGGCGCGCATCTCGTCGATGAACGCCAGGATCATTGGCTGCGGGGGTCGAGATCCCCCGCGAAGAAAATCGAAGCCCGACGAAGGATCTCGTTGTCCTCGCGCAGCCGTCGGTTCTCGGCCTTCAGACGTTCGACCTCGGCAGACTCCTCGCTGATGACGCCGGGACGGGTCCCGTCGTCGACCCCGGCCTGCGCGAGCCAGCGCCGCACGGACTCCCGCGAGACGCCTTCCTGCCGAGCCACCGCGGTGACTGCGGCGGTCAGGGCGGGGTACTCCTGGAGGTGCTCCCTGACAAGCCGCACGCACCTCGCGCGCAGCTGGGGATCGATCGTCACCGGCATGCTGTCCATCCTTCCGGACTCAAACAGCAGCGCCGTCAAATCTGCCTCGATTCAATATCGACGTGCCAGCCCCGCTTGCTCTGCCCACGCCCGGCGGAGAAGTGCACATCTGTCAGACCGGAATCGTATCCTAGGTGTAGTTGGCCATGACGTTATCGACGCCGGTAT
>NZ_BCAK01000042.1:0-12811 GCF_001293905.1 Brachybacterium sp. SW0106-09 | reverse complement strand
GCGCCGACCCGTCCCCTGCCGCGCGTCGAGGCGTCCACGGGCGCCGGCGGTCCCGGGGAGCATCCCGAGGACGCGCGCGCCGGAGCGTGGGGCGAGGAGCCGCAGCCCGGGCACGACGGCCGCGGACACGGCGGCCCTGCCGGGCCCGGCGGCCCGCCGCGCACCCGACGTCGCCGCTCCCGGATCCCGCGCCCGATGCGGCTCGGCGCGACCCTCGCGGTGCTGCTGCTGGTGATCGTGCTGGGCTGGGGTGCGGGGCTCACCCTCTGGGCGAACAGCCGGATCGAGCACGTCGACGCGCTGTCCGAGGCGGAGAACACGCCCGGGACCACCTATCTCATCGCCGGCTCCGACAAGCGCGACGGCGAGGCCGTGAACGCCGACGGCACCGAGGGCGCCCGCACCGACACGATCATGCTCCTGCACAAGGCGCGGGGCGGGAAGAGCTACCTGATCTCGCTGCCGCGCGACACGCTCGTGGACATCCCCGGGCACGGCGGGTACAAGCTCAACGCCGCCTACTCCTTCGGCGGCGCTCCCCTGCTGGTCGAGACCGTCGAGGAGTTCACGGGGCTGACCGTCGACCACTACGTCGAGATCGGCTTCGACGGCGTCTCGCAGGTGGTCGACGCGGTCGGCCACGTGAACCTGTGCATCGACCAGGACGTGGACGACGAGAAGTCGGGGCTGAAGATGACGGAGGGCTGCCATGACGTGGGCGGCGAGCAGGCCCTCGCCTTCGTGCGCGCCCGCTACTTCGACCCGACCGCGGACATCGGCCGCCAGGCCCGCCAGCAGCAGTTCGTCTCCGCGCTGATGGACCGCGCCACCTCCCCCGCGGTGCTGCTGAACCCGATCACGCAGGTGCGTCTCGCGGGCGCCGGCTCCGGCGCGCTGACCACCAGCGACGGCACCGGCATCGTGGACGTGGGCCGGATGGCGCTGGCCGCCCGCTCCGCGATGGGCTCGGGCTCGCTGTCGATCCCGATCGAGGATCCTGAGTACCAGACCAACAACTCCGGCGTCGCGATCCTCACCGACGACGAGGACATCAAGGCGTTCTTCGAGTCGGTGGCCGACGGCACGGCCGAGCCCGAGCCGGCGGAGGGGTGAGTCGAGGGCGCGTGCGAGAGCGCCCTGCACGACGAGGAGCGGCCGACGTCCCGAGGGGACGACGGCCGCTCCCTTGTCATGGGTCCGTGCGGACCGGGGCCGCGCCCCGTGGGGCGCCCGGCTCAGCGGAAGAGCATGTCGATGACGATGTTCACCGAGTTCAGCACCGACTGGCCCTTCGAACGGGAGTAGTCGGTGTAGAGGATGTGCACCGGGTGCTCGGCGACGGTGAGGTCGTGGCGGCCGATCTCCTCGACGAGCTCGGAGGCGTGCGCCATCCGGTTCTGCTCGATGGTGATCTTCTCGCACGCCTCGCGGCCCAGGACCCGCAGCCCGTTGTGGGCGTCGGTGAGCTTCACCCCGGAGGTCAGGTTCGAGTACCAGACCGCCCCGCGCAGCACCATGCGCTTGATCAGGCCGGGCTTGGTGCGGGCGTCGAGGAAGCGGGAGCCGAGCACGATGTCCACGCCCTCCGCATCCCGCTTGAGGATCATCTCCGCGGCGTCGTCGACCTGGTGCTGCCCGTCGGCGTCGAAGGTCACGATCTGCCGCATCTGCGGGTCGCGCAGCGCGTAGTCGATGCCGGTCTTCAGCGCCGCGCCCTGGCCCATGTTGTAGGGGTGGCGCACCACGGCGGCCCCGGCCTCCTCGGCGATCCGGGCCGAGCCGTCCGCGCTGCCGTCGTCCACGCAGACCACGAGCGGGTAGCGGGAGCGCAGGTCACGGATCACGTCGCCGATGACGACGCCCTCGTTGAACAGCGGCACGACGAACCAGGTGCAGTCGGCCCCGGGCGCGTTCGTGGCGCGCGAGGGGTCAGGGCTGTCCATGGGTTCTCCTCGTGTGACGGAGCATTCGGCGGCCGGGAGGCGCACGCCCGAGGAGGATACCCTGTTGCGGTGGACACTCTGCTCGAAGCGCTCGGCCCCACCCTCGGGGTGAGCGGGCGCACCTTCATCATCCAGCTGCTGCTGGTGGCGGGGATCGTGGCGATCGTCGCGTGGCTCTTCGTCAAGCGCGGCGCGAAGCAGCTCGCCGTCCGGCGCCTGCTCGTCATCGCCTTCGCCGTCTTCGCGGCGCTGACCGTGCTGTTCCCCACGATGCTCACGCGCGTGGCGCACATGGTCGGGGTGGGGCGCGGCGCCGATCTGCTGCTGTATGCGACGGTCCTGGTGCTGCTGGGCTTCCTGGCCCTCCAGGAGGCGCGGACGAAGAACTCCGAGAAGCGCACCACCTATCTGGCCCGACGGCTCTCCCTCGACGAGGCGGAGCCGGCCGCGCAGTACCGGGAGCGCTCCCTGCGCGAGCACGACGGATGACGGGCGCTGCGAGCCTCCTCCTCGTCGTCCTGATCGTCCTCGCCGCCGCGTACGTCCCCGGCTATCTCGCCGCCCGCGCGCTGGCCGGGTCCCGCCTGATCGCCCTCGCGTTCGCGCCGGCGATCGGGACCGCGGTGGCCGGGATCGGCGCGATCATCGCCTCCCTGGCGGGGGTGGCCTGGACGCTGCTCCCCTTCGCGGTCCTCTCCGCGCTGCTGGTGCTCCTCGCCCACCTCCTCGCCCGGCGCGGGGTGCGTCTCCCCTCGACGGTGCTCGACGGCCCGCTGCTCGCCCCGCGCCCGCTCGCGGCGCACCTCGGCTGGGCCGGTGCCCTCGTCGCGGGGCTCGCGGTCGCGGTGGTCCCGATCGCGCGGCAGGCCGGCGGCGCCGGCGCCGTGCTGGAGCGCTACGACACGCTCTACCACCTCACCGCGCTGACCCACATCCGCGAGACCGGCGACGGCTCGAGCCTCACCCTGAACGCGGTGACCAGCAGCACCCGGGCCCCGTCCTCCTATCCCGCGGCCTTCCACGACCTGGCCGCGCTGGTGCCCGGTGTCGACATCCCGATCGTGCTGAACGGCTCCGTGCTCGCCCTCGCGGTGGTGCCGTGGGTGGTCGGCCTCGCTCTGCTGGCGCGGACCCTGTTCCCGCAGGTGCGGTGGGCGCCGCCTGCCGTCGCGCTGGTCGCCGCGGTGGTCCCCGCGAGCCCGCTGGACCTGTGGATCCATCTCTCCCCCGTCCCGAACCTCACCGGCTTCGCCGCCATGACCGGGGCGCTCGCGGGCGCGGTCGCGCTCTGGCACGCCCTGACCGGCCCGGTGCGCGCCCGGGCGGGCCTCGACGAGAACGCCTCGGTCTCCGTCCTGCAGCCGGCGTCCTCCCCTGCCGGGCACGATCCGTCGGACGTCCCCGATGACGCGGCCCCGGTGCGGCCTGCGGTCGGGGCGGCGCTCGGGGTGGTGGGCGTCTCCGGGATCGGCCTCACGCTCATGCAGCCGAACGTCGGGGTGATGGCGCTGATCCTGATCGCGGTGCTGACGATCGTGACGGGGCTTCCCCTGCGGCACACCCGCCGGCGCCTCCTCGCCGTGCCGGTCCTCGCGCTGCTGCCCGTCGCGGTGCTGACCTACACGCCGCTGGGCGCCCGGGTGACGGGCTTCTCCGGCGGTCTGCAGGTGCCGTGGTGGTCGGCGCTGGGCGAGGTGGGCCTCGGCCTGCTGACGGTGTGGCCGATGGCGCTGGGGACGGTGATCGCGGTGCTGTGGTGGCCGGGCCTGGTCTCCACGCTGCGCGGGCCGCTGCGCTGGCTGCCCGTGGCCTGGATCGTGGTCGCCGTGATGTACCTCGACGCCGCGGTCGACTCGCCGCTGAACCTCTCGGTGCTCTTCTTCCGCGGCCAGGACCGGATCGCGATCCCGCTCGCGATGCTGTCCGCGCTGCTGGTGGTGCCGGGGTTGCAGGCCTGGGCGCGCCTTCTGCGGCGCTCCCTGCCGCTGGGCGGGCCGACCGTCCGCGGCCGCGCCGTGGTCGCGGTGCTGGTCGTGCTCGCGACCCTCGCGGCCCTCGGCTCGGTCCCGCCGCGGCTGGACAACGCCGAGAAGAACCTCGCCGCGGAGTATCCCGGGCGGGGCCGCTTCCTCCAGGCCGACGAGCTCGAGGCCTTCGCCCGCATCGCCCCGGAGCTGGACCCGGACAGGTCGATCCTGGCCAGCCCGTACTCGGGCGCGGCGCACATGTACTCGCTGCACGGGCTGAACGTCCATCTGCCCGTCGCGGGCACGGCGCTGACCGACCAGGACCGCGCCGCGATCGCGGCGGTCCCCTACGCCGACCGGTGGACCTGGCGCTGCCGGACCCTCGCGGACGCGGGGATCGGCTACATCTACCAGGAGCGGCAGCCCTACCAGTACGACCCCGCCTTCAGCGCGATCGAGCAGGGCGGGGAGTCCCTCGGCACCGTCCTGTTCGAGACGGACCACTCGCGGCTGATCCGGATCGAGTGCGATCCGACGCTGTGACCCCGCCCGGTCGCCGATCCCGGCGGAGCGCCGCCCCCTGCAGGAGGCCTGCCGCGGCTGCCCCTGCAGCGCGGCCCGCCGCCGTCCCGTCCGCAGGCACGGACGGCGAGAGGGCGCCACGGCTCGCAGCCGTGGCGCCCTCTCCGCCTCTGCCGGGCCTCCGTGAGGTCAGCCGGCGACGACCTTCCGGGTCACCTCGATGACGCGCTCGACGTCATGGTCGGTCAGGCCAGGGAACATCGGCAGCGAGATCTCGCGGCGGTAGTAGTCCTCCGCCACGGGGCACATCCCGCGCTGGTAGCCGAGGTCCTCGAAGACCGGGTGCCAGTAGGCGGGGATGTAGTTGACCTGCACCCCGATGCCCTGCTCGCGCATGGCCTCGAAGATGGCGCGGCGCCGCTCGGCGGGGACGCGCAGCGGGTAGAGGTGCCAGGCGGGCGCCGCCCCCTCGGGCACGGCCGGGATGTCGACGCCCTCGAGGTCGCCGAGCGCCTCGTCGTAGGCCTTCTTCACCTCGGCTCGGCGGGCCACGAACGCATCGAGGCGCGCGAGCTGGCTGGTGCCCAGCGCGCAGAGCACGTCCGGCAGGCGGTAGTTCAGCCCGAAGCTGTGGACCTCCTGGTGCCAGGGGCCCTCGTCGGGGTATCGCTGCACCGCCTTGTCGCGCACCAGGCCGTGGTTCTTGAACGCCCGGGCGCGGGCGGCGAGGTCCGCGTCGGCCGTCACGACCGCACCGCCCTCGGCGGTGGTGAGGTTCTTCGTGGGGAAGAACGAGTAGGTCGTGAGGTCGGCGAGGGAGCCCACCGGGGCGCCGTCCTGGGTGGAGCCGATGGAGTGCGCGGCGTCCTCGAGGAACAGCGCGCCCTGCCGGGAGGCGATCTCGCGCAGGGCCGTGCCGTCGACCGGCACGCCGGCGTAGTCGACGCCCGCGATGACCTTGGTCCGCTCGGTGACCGCGGCCTCGACGGCGGCGGGGTCGAGGTTGCCGGTGGCCGGGTCGACGTCCGCGAACACGATCTTCGCACCGTGCAGGGCGGCGCCCGCGGCGGTCGCGACGAAGGTCAGGGGGGTCGTGACGACCTCGTCGCCGGGCTCGATGCCGGCGGCGGCGTAGGCGACGTGCAGCGCCGCGGTGCCGGAGGTGACCGAGACCGCGTGCTCCACGCCCGCGCGCTCCGCGATCGCCGCCTCGAACCGGTCGACCTCGGGGCCCGTGGTCAGCCAGTCGCTGCGCAGCGCCGCCTCGACGGCGGCGATGTCGTCGGACTCGATGGACTGACGTCCGTACGGCAGCACCTCAGATCCCTCCCTCGATGATGTCCGCGATCTCCTGCTGGGTGTACCACTGGTCGTTGGAGTCCGAGCGGAAGAAGAACCCGGGCTCGACCGGCACGGCGCCCTCGGGGGCCTTGTAGCCCCAGGTCGCGAGGTCGGGCTGGATGATGAAGTACTTGCCGTCCTCGATGATGACCGCGCGGCGGCCCTCCTCGGGGCTGATCATCTCCTCGTGGAGCTTCTCGCCGGGGCGCAGGCCCACGTCGACCATCTCGGCGCCGGGCACGACGGCCTGGGCGAGGTCGGTGACCTTCATGGAGGGGATGCGCGGGACGAGCAGCTCGCCGCCCTGCATGAGCTCGAAGGTGTCGATCACCATCTGCACGGCCTGCGGCAGGGTGATGAAGAAGCGGGTGCAGGTCATGTCCGTGATCGGCAGCGGCTTGCCCTCCTCGCCGAGGCGGCGGAAGAAGGGGATGACCGAGCCGCGCGAGCCCATCACGTTGCCGTAGCGCACCACGGCGAAGCGGGTGTCGTAGCTGGCGGCGTAGTGGTTGCCCGTGATGAAGAGCTTGTCGGCGGTGAGCTTGGTGGCGCCGTAGAGGTTGATCGGGCTGGAGGCCTTGTCGGTGGACAGGGCCACGACCTTCTTCACGCCGGCGTCGATGGACGCCTCGATGACGTTCTGGCTGCCGAGGATGTTGGTCTTGACGAACTCGAAGGGGTTGTACTCCGCGGTGTCGACCTGCTTGAGCGCGGCGGCGTGGACGACGTAGTCCACGTCCTTCAGCGCACGGGCGAGGCGGCGCTCGTCGCGGATGTCACCGATGAACCAGCGCAGGCGGGGGTCGTTGCCGAGCTGGTTGCGGACCTCGTACTGCTTCAGCTCGTCCCGCGAGAAGACGACGACCCGTCGCGGGTTGTGGTTGTCGAGCACTTCACGCAGGAACGCCTTGCCGAAGGAGCCGGTCCCACCGGTGATGAGGATGGAGGCACCGTTGAGGAGCGACATGCAGATCTCTTTCGTCGACGGGGTTGGGGCGGCACCCGGGCGACCCGGGACGCGCGTGCCATTATGGCACGGTGACCGATACACGAACCGTCGCAGTGATCCAAGCTCGTACAGGCTCCTCCCGCCTCCCCGGGAAGGTGCTCCGGCCGCTCGGCGGCCGACCGGTCCTGGGGTGGATGGTGCGGGCCGCCCGCGCCGCCTCGGGCGTCGAGGACGTGGTGGTGGCGACGTCCACCGCCCCCGGGGACGACGCCGTCGCCGAGCTCGGCGAGGAGCTGGGCGTGCAGGTGGTCCGCGGCAGCGAGGACGACGTCCTCTCCCGCTTCGTGCTCGCCCTGGAGGAGACCGGGGCCGATGCGGTGGTGCGCCTGACCGCGGACTGCCCGCTGGCGGACCCCTCGCTGATCTCCGCCGTGGTGGGGATGTGGAAGGCCGATCCCACGCTGGACTACACGGCGACCACGCTGGTGCGCACGCTGCCCCGCGGCCTGGACGTCGAGCTCGCCTCGCGGGACGCGCTGCTGACGGCCGATGCGGAGGCCGAGAGCTTCCACCGCACGCACGTCACCTCCTATCTCTACGACTCCAAGCGCTGCTTCCGCACCATGGGCCTGGTCGTCCAGCCGGCCGCGAACGACCTGCGGGTGACCCTGGACACCGTCGAGGACGGCGAGATGCTCGACGCCGTCGTCGCCGAGCTCGGGGATCGCGCCCCGGCGTGGCACGAGGTGGTGGACCTGCTGCGTTCGCGCCCCGACATCACTCGGATCAACGCGGGCGTGCGCCAGAAGAAGCTGGCCGACGGATGACCCACGTCGCGATCCGGTGCGACGCGACCCCGTCGGGAGGCATCGGCCACCTGGTGCGGGCGCTCTCCGTCGCCGACGCCGCCCGCGCCGCCGGGCACACCGTGGTGGTCGCCGGCTCGATCGAGGCGCCTCTCGCCCGGCACCTGCTGGCCGAGTCCGGTCTCGAGGTGGCCGCGGCGCCCGAGGACCTCGGGATCCTCGCCGCCGAGCAGGGCGCGAGCGTCGTCCACGTCGACGACTACACGATCGGGGCCGACGCCCGGGACCAGGTGCGCGCCGGCGGTGCGCTGCTGTCGTCGATGGAGGACGGCGCCTTCGGCCGCCGTCCCGCCGACGTCGTCGTCGACTCCACGATCCGCGCCGAGCGGGTCGGCCGCCCCGAGGACGGCAGCGGCGAGGTGCTCCTCGGCATCGCCTACGCCCCGATGCGCGCCGAGGTGCGCGCCGCGCGGGAGAAGCGTGTCGACGAGGACCACGACGTCAGCCGCGGCGCCCGGGTGCTGATCGTCATGGGCGGCACCGATGCGACCGGCGCCGCCGGGACCCTCGCCGCCGTCTGCGCCGCGGCAGAGGGTGTCGCGCACGTGAGCGTCATTGCGCCCGAGCACGGCTGGGACGCGGTCCGGGCCGAGGCCGGGGAGGATGTCGAGCTGCTCGCCCCCTCCCCCGCCTTCCTCGAGCGGGCGAGCGCGGCGGACCTCGTGGTCAGCGCCGCGGGCACCACCGCCTGGGAGCTGGCCTGCATCGGCGTGCCGAGCCTGCTGGTCGCGGTGGTGGAGAACCAGCGCGCCGGCTACGAGGCCGCCCTCGCCGAGCGCATCGCCCGCGGGCTCGGCACCCTCGAGCAGGTGCGCGCCGACCGCTCCGCGGCGACCGCGGAGGTGGAGCGGGCGATCTCGGACCTGCGCGCGATGCGCAGCTGGACCCCGGTGGGCCGGGAGAAGGTCGACGGCCACGGCGCGGAGCGGATCGTCGCCGCCTGGGACGCGGCGCTCGCGCGACGGATCGGGACGGCGGAGGCGCCGGTCGCGGCACGGCCCGCGACCCCGTCGGACTCGCCGCTGCTGCTGCGCTGGCGCAACGACCCGGAGACCCGGAAGGTCTCCCGCGACTCCGATCCGGTGCCGTGGGAGTCCCACTCCGGCTGGTACGCGCGGACGCTGGAGAACCCGTCCCGCGAGCTGTACGTCGTCGAGCGGGGCGGCGCGCCCGTCGGCACCGTGCGCTTCGACGCGCTGGAGGGCGCGTCGGCGGGCGAGGAGTGGGAGGTGTCCATCACCCTCGCCCCCGAGGCGCGCGGCCACGGGCTCTCCCGGCCGGTGCTCGCCGCCGGCGAGGCGGCCTTCGGGGCGGGTCACCCCGGCGCCGTCGTCGTCGCCGCGATCCTTCCCGACAACCTGCCGTCCCAGCGGCTGTTCGCCGGGGCCGGCTACGTGCTCGATCCGGATCGCGACGACGGCGAGTTCGACGTGCTGGTCAGACGAGATCCCAGCTGAGCGGCGTCCCGCGCTCGACGTCCTTCGCGAAGGTGCGGCCGAGGACCACGTCGAGATAGCGCGGCTCGAGCCCGCCCGCGGGGCGGATCGAGCGGACGTTCTCCGCGGTGATCTCCTCGCCGGCGCGCACGTCCTTCACGACGAACAGCGAGCGGCGCAGGCGCTGGGACTCGGCCTCGGACTTCGTCGGGCCGACGTGCACCTCGCCGAGCGCGAGCCAGGCGGCGTAGGACTCGTCGACCAGGGCCTTCAGCTCCTCGGGCTCGAGGGAGAAGTCGGAGTCGACGCCGCCGTCGGCGCGGCGCAGCGTGACGTGCTTCTCGAGGATCGCGGCGCCGAAGGCGACGGCCGCGACGCTCACGCCGATGCCCTTGGTGTGGTCGGAGAGGCCGCCGACGACCTTCCAGGTGTCGGCGAGCACCGGGATGGTGCGCAGGTTCGACGCCTCGGCGGTCGCCGGGTAGGAGGAAGTGCAGCCGAGCACGGCGATCTGGTCGTTGCCCTCGGCGCGGAGGGTCTTGACGGCGAGGTCCACGTCGCCGGCGTCGGCGGCGCCGGTGGAGAGGATCACCGGCTTGCCGGTGCGGGCCACCTTGCGCAGCAGCGGGATGTCGCCGATCTCGAGCGACGCGATCTTGTAGACCTCGGCACCGAGGTCCTCCAGCAGGTCGACGGCCGTGTCGTCGAAGGGGCTGGAGAACGGGATCATGCCGTGCTCGCGGGCGCGGGCGAAGATCGCCTCGTGCCACTCCCACGGGGTGTGCGCCTCCTGGTAGAGGCTGTAGAGGTTCCGTCCGCCCCACAGGCCGTGGCTGTCGGTGATGCGGAAGGCGGGGCCGTCGGCGTCGATGGTGATCGTGTCCGCCGTGTAGGTCTGGAGCTTGATCGCCGGAGCGCCGGTCTCCGCGATCGCGTCGACGATCGCGAGGGCGCGGCCGAGGTCGCCGTTGTGGTTACCGGACATCTCCGCGGCGACGAAGGGGGCATGGGCCTCGCCGACCTGGAGGTCGCCGATCTGCAGTTGCTTGGGGGTACCGTTCTGGCTGAAGGACATGCGCCGATCGTACCGGAGCAGGTGGCGGCGCCCGCCCGTCAGCCGTGCCGCGCGCTGCGGGCGAGACGCTCCAGCCGGGTCCGGCACTCCGCGAGGACGAGGTCGACGCACTCCTGGTAGGGGGCGGTGAAGTCGATCCACGGCGGCGCGATGATCGTCGAGTTGCGCGAGAGCTGGTCGACGGAGGTCCTGCCTCCCCCGGTGCGGTAGAGGTAGTTCTCCGGCGAGAAGCCGAGCAGCCAGGTCGGCGTGCCGACGGCGGCGGCGAGCTCCATCGGGACCGTGCTGATGCCGATCACGAGGTCCATGGAGGCGACGTGCGCCGCGAGCCCCTCGAGGTCGTCGAAGAGGTCGACGTCCTGGATCTGCCGGATCCCGTGCTCCTCCAGGTACGCCCTCTCCCCGTCGTCGGTCGCGTGCTGGATCGACCAGAACTCGACCCCGTCCACGTCCAGCAGCGGGGTGAGCTGCTCGAGGCCGATGTACATCATCCGCCGGGTGCCGCCGGAGAAGTGGCTCCTCCACACCAGGCCCACCTTGAGCCTCCCCTCGGCGCGCGGCACGGCCCGGGCGGGATCCGGGATGAGATAGGCGCCGGTGTCCCGGCGCGGCAGCACGCCGGCGAAGCGGTTGAAGGTGAGGTTCTGGCCGTAGGTGACGTGGTCGGCGGCCTCGACGTAGGGGTCGCAGTGGGCGGGCAGGTGGCTGGCGAGGATGAAGTCGCTGTACCGGCCGTCGTAGACGGGGTTCAGGACGCCGCGGATCCGACGGGCGACGTCGACGAACTCGATCGTGGGGAAGCTCCGCTCGAGCAGGGTCCGCAGCCGCGGGTCGCAGGTGGCGGTGACCCGGTAGCGCGCGGCGAGCTCGCCGAGGTGCTGCGCGCCGCGGATCTCGTCGCCCACGCCGTCGTCGGTGATGAGGAAGAGGGAGGAGCCGGGATCCTCGGGCAGCGGCGCGGCGTTCAGGAACCTCTCCCCGAGGTCGCGCTCGAGGATCCGCCACGGCGGCGCGGTGCGGCGCACGCTCCAGGCCTTCAGGTACTGGCCCGTGAGCATGAGGGTGGTCCCCTGGTCGCGGTCGCCGCGGCGGATCCCGGCACGGCCGGCGCTGGCGCTGCCGTAGCCGATCTCGTTCCGGAGGTCGATGACGGTGCGGTCGCCGTCCAGGCGGGCGTAGACGAGCCGGAGCCCGGTCGCCGCGGCGGTGTAGGTCGGGTCCTCGACGAGGACGGAGTGGAGCAGGTCCGCGGCGTCTCGGTGCTCGCCCCGCTCCATCGCGATAAGCCCGCGGCCGCAGCGGGCGCCGAGCATCGTCTCCGGCACGCCTCGGAGGGTGGGGACCAGGGCGTCGAGCTCGGGCAGGAGGTCCTTCACGGTGAGCACGCGCAGGAGGGAGTCGCGGGTGTGCACGTCCATGGCGTCGAAGCGGGAGGTCGTCGCCTCGAGGCACGCTTCGTAGAAGTCCTGGTGCGCGGGACCCTGCCCCCGCAGGTCGTGGGCGAGGGCGAGCACGCCCGGCATGCCGCGGTGCTCGGCGGGGACGGCGTCGAGGTCCGGGACGAGGGCGCCCGAGTCGAAGCGCAGCGCGGCCTCGGCGACGGCGCGGTCGCGCAGCCCGTGCTCGGACAGCTGCCGCTCGACGAGGGCGCGGGCGGTGTCCGCGTGCCCGTGGGTGACGAGGTCGTGGACGTAGCGCAGGTTGTCCTTCCAGCGGAGGGGGTCCTCGTCCCCGCCGGCGAAGAAGTCCCTCACGTCGATCTTCTCGAACGCGGCCGTGCGGAGGCGGAACTCGCGGAAGCGCAGGTCCCGGAGGGTGGCGCCGGGGGCGCGTGAGCCGCTCTCGGAGGTGCGCAGCGTGCGGAGCGCCGCCACCTTCTCGGCGGCGGGGAGCCCCGAGAGCTGGATCCACTCAGCGAGCCTCACGCGCTGGGCCGGGGTGAGGTCCCGATCGGCGAGGGAGCCGAGATGCGGGGCCAGGAGCTGGTCGGCGCGCAGCCCCTCCTGGCCGCTGAGCAGGGTGACGCCGACGAAGCACTCGTCCAGCAGGTCCAGCCCGTCCGTGTCGATCCCGTCCAGCAGCGCGGCGGCGGAGCGGAAGTTCCTCATCCGTGCGAGATGGCGAGCCCCGGTCAGGACGATGTCCGGGTCGGTCCCCGGGTCGTTCGCCGCGACGAGCGCGCGGCGCTCCGAGAGATCGAGCAGCGGTCTCACGACACGGGTGAGCTTGCGGAACACGGCACCACCTGGGATTCGGGTCGAGCACCGATCGGCTCGTCACTGAGCGTGATCGTATCCGGGCGACCGGTGCGTCACCTGTGAGATCGGCGGCCCGGCCGTCGGTCCGCGGGCAGCGGCGGAGCCACGGCCGGAGCCGTCCTCAGGCGGTGCCGAAGATGTCGTGCCGGGAGGCGGGGACCTCGTAGGGGACGAGGTCGTGCGGGGTGCGCGCGAGGCGGAACAGGCCCGACTCGACGTCCTGGAGCGTCTCCTCGTGGCCCGGCACCGGGATCACGTAGGTCGGGCAGCCCAGCGCCGCGGACTCCCACAGCGAGGTGGAGAACGTCCCGACCGCGATCGCGGAGCGCGTGATCGTGGTCAGCGTGTCCTCCTCGGCGATGTCCACGGCCCCCTCGAGGCCGGCGGCGGCGAGCTCGCGCCCGATGATGTTCCCCTGCGCGGGATGCGGGGCGATCACGACACGCAGCTCGGG
>NZ_BCAK01000041.1:0-13411 GCF_001293905.1 Brachybacterium sp. SW0106-09 | reverse complement strand
CCAGAACCCCGTCCATCGGGGTGCTCACAAGGTAACGGGGCGCTGCGGCCCGTGGCGACGGGCGCCGGGGCCCGCAGCTCAGGCCGGGGGCAGGGTGCGGCGGGTGGTCGTCGAGCGGGTGACGCGCACCGTGGAGCCGTCAGCCCCGGTGGTCGTGCTCGTGCTGGTGGTGGTCACCGTGATGGTGCGGCACGTGTCGGCGATGCGGGCCCGCAGGTCGGAGGGGGCGCGGTCCGCGCAGCTGCGGCGCACCAGCTCCTTCAGCCGGCGCAGGCGCTCCCACTCGTCGGCGCACTCGGGGCAGTCGTCGGTGTGGCGGCGCATCCGCTCGACGGTCTCGCGGGGGAGCTCGCCGTCGAGCGCCTCCTCGAGCCCGAAGCTCATGTCGCGCGTCGAGGCGGTCGTCGTCTCGCGCGTCGAGGTCTCGCGCATCGCGCGGTCGTCCTGGGTCATCGCTCCTCCTCCCGGTCCGCGGCGCCGGCTCCGGTGTCGTCGGCGGCGTCCCCCGCCGAGGGCTGCGCACGCAGGAAGCCCGTGCGCCGGGCATGATCGGTGAGCTTCTCGCGCAGCTGGCGCCGCCCGCGATGGAGCCGGGACATGACCGTGCCGATCGGCGTGTCCATGATCTCGGCGATCTCCTTGTAGGCGAAGCCCTCGACATCGGCGAGGTAGACCGCCATGCGGTAGTCCTCCCGCAGCTCGGACAGCGCGTCCTTCACCGCGGAGTCCGGCAGGTGGTCCAGCGCCTCGGCCTCCGCAGAGCGCAGGCCCGTGCTCGAGTGGCTCGAGACCTCCGCGAGCTGCCAGTCCTCGACCGTGTCGCTCCAGGCCTCCTTGGGGCGGCGCTGCTTCTTGCGGTAGCTCGAGATGTAGCTGTTGGTCATGATGCGGTACAGCCACGCCCTCATGTTCGTGCCCGGGGTGAAGCGGTCCTGAGCGCGGAACGCCTTGACGAAGGTGTCCTGGACCAGGTCCTCGGCGTCGTGCGGGTTGCGGGTCATCCGCAGCGCGCCGCCGTAGAGGGAGTCCAGGTGCGAGAGCGCCTCGGTCTCGAAGTCGAAGTCCGCCGCGGGATCGGGCTGCTCCGCGGAGGGCAGGCCGGTCCCGTGGTCGGAGGTGGGCTGTGTCTGCGTCATCGTCCCCAAACCTACGCCACCCGGGATCGCGGGGGCGCGCTCCAGCAGTCCGGTCGTCATGCGCCGCTCCCTCCCCGGCACCCGCCGGCGTGCTCGACCGTCCCGTCGGGGCCCCGACGGGGGCGCGGAATCGTGTCCGCGCCGTCCGATGCAACGCGTTGGGCATGGGGGATGTTCCTCGGGCGGTAGTGTGGGGGTCGGTGATCTTCCCGACAGGGCTGATCACCGGACCGTCGACACCTGCTCAGAACGTGAGGACACCATGGCCCTGGTCCGCCGGATCGCACGACCGCTGCTCGCCGCCCCCTTCGTCTTCGAGGGCGTGCGCACCGCGCTCCGCCCCGAGCGCGAGATCGACGTCTACCCGCAGGCCTTCGACGCGGTCGACTCGGCGCTGTCCAAGAGCTCCGCGCCGGGCTTCGTCGATTCCCGCGCCGTGGTGCGCGCCGCCGGCGTCGTCGCCGCGGGCGCCGGCGTCCTCTACGCGACCAACCGCGCGCCCCGCGCCGCCGCCGCGGCCCTGCTCGTGACCACCTCCGTCGGCTGGGCCGGTCGGAAGAAGGTCTGGGAGCTGCGCGGCGAGGAGCTCGTCGCCGAGGTGCAGTCCATCCTCACCGACGCCGGCCTGCTGGGCGGCGTGCTCCTGGCCGTCGTCGACCACGACGGCCGCCCCTCGCTCGGCTACCGGGCGAACAAGTTCGTCGAGCGCAGCCAGAAGAAGGCCGCGCAGAAGCAGCGCGAGCTCGAGAAGAAGGCCGGGAAGCTGGAGAAGAAGGCCAAGGGCGCCGTCTCCACCGCCCAGAAGCAGCTCGCCGACCAGCACGGCTGATCTCCGTGGGTTCCGAGGTGCTGTGGAACGCACCGGTCGCCGACCAGCCGGTCGACGCCCTGGTGCGGGTTCCCGGGTCGAAGTCCCTCACCGCACGCTGGATGCTGCTCGCCGCCGCGGCGAGCGAGCCGTCCACGCTGCGCGGCGCGCTCGTCTCCCGCGACACGCGGCTGATGCGCGATGCGCTCGAGCGGCTCGGCGCAGCGCTGGAGGTGCGCGACGGGGTGCTGCACGTCTCCCCGATCCCGCCGGCCTGCGAGCATCCCGCCGAGCCGATCGAGATCCACACCGGCCTGGCCGGGACCGTGATGCGCTTCGTGCCGCTGCTGGCGGCCCTGCGCCACGGCGACGTGCGCTTCACCGGTGACGACGCCGCGCTCGTGCGGCCCATGGACGCGGTCGTGCAGGTGCTGCGCGGCCAGGGCGTCGAGGTGACCGAGCACGGCGAGCCGGGACGGCTGCCGTTCACGGTGCACGGCCGGGGCACGCTGCCCGGCGGCCGGGTCGAGGTGGACGCCTCGGCCTCCAGCCAGTTCATCTCCAACGTGCTGCTGGTCGCGGCGCGGGCGGAGACGGACCTCGAGCTCGTCCACGTGGGCGAGGAGCTCCCCTCCCTGCCCCATATCGACATGACCCTGGAGACGCTGCGCCGCGCCGGGGTCGAGGCCTCGCACGAGGTCGACGCCGAGGGCCGTCACTCCTGGAGGGTCGCGTGCGGCCCGATCCGTCCGCTGGAGGTCGTCGTCGAGCCGGACCTCTCCAACGCCGGGCCGTTCCTGGCGGCGGCGATGGTCACCGCCGGCACGATCGCGGTGGACGACTGGCCGGGGACCACCACCCAGCCCGGCGATGCCTATCGGGAGCTGCTGACGCGGATGGGCGCCGAGGTGTGGCGCGAGGACGAGGCGGTGGTGGTGCGCGGCACGGATGCGCTGCACGGCATCGAGGCGGACATGTCGACCGTCGGCGAGCTCGTCCCGACCGTCGCGGCGCTGTGCGCGCTCGCGGACTCCCCCTCGCGGATCACCGGCGTCGCGCACCTGCGCGGGCACGAGACGGATCGCCTCAAGGCGCTGGCGACCGAGCTGACGAAGGTCGGCGCCCGCACCGAGGAGCTGCCCGACGGGCTCGTGATCACGCCGGGCCCGCTGCGCGGCGCGGTCTTCGAGACCTACGAGGACCACCGCATGGCGACCGCCGGCGCGATCATCGGCCTGCGCGTCCCCGGCGTGCAGGTGGTCGACGTCGGCACCACGCAGAAGACCCTCCCCGACTTCGTGGGGATGTGGCTGTCGATGCTCCACCCCGAGCCGACGGAGGGCGACGCGTGAGCCCGGTGCCGCGCGGGTCGGGTGCGGCCCGGCACGGGGCGCCCCGGTCCCCGCGCGCCCAGGAGGGCACCTCGTGGTGAGGCGGTCCGTCCGCGACTTCGACGAGTCCGACGTGCGGATCCGCCCCAACCGGCGCGGCTCCCGCCCCCGGACCAAGGACCGCCCCACGCACGAGGACGCGATCACGGCCCGCGTCGTCTCGGTGGACCGCGGCCGCTGGCGCACGATCGTCGGCGAGGGCACCGAGGACCAGCGCGCCGTCACCGCGATGCGTGCCCGGGAGCTCGGCCGCTCCCCCGTCGTCCCCGGCGACCTCGTCGGCCTCGTCGGCGACACCTCGGGACGCGAGGGGACGCTCGCCCGCATCGTGCGGATCCAGGAGCGCAGCTCCTTCCTGCGCCGCAGCGCCGACGACGACGACTCGACCGAGCGGCCCCTGGTCGCGAACGTCGACGTGATGGTGATGGTGACGGCGCTGGCCGATCCCGAGCCGCGCGGCGGCATGATCGACCGCTGCCTGGTCGCGGCCTACGTCGCCGGCATCGACGCCCTGCTGGTGCTGACGAAGGCGGACCTGCGTGCTCCGGAGGAGTTCCTGGCCGCCTACGCCCCGCTCGGCCTGGAGCACGTGGTGACCCGTCGGGAGTCCCTCGCGGAGGCGGAGGATCCGGAGCGCCCCGGCATCATCGGCCTCGAGCAGCTGCGCGAGCGGCTCTCGGGACGGATCAGCGTGCTCGTGGGACATTCCGGGGTGGGCAAGTCCACCCTGCTGAACGCCCTGGTCCCCGGGGCGGGCCGCGCCACCGGCGTGGTCAACGACGTGACCGGGCGCGGCCGCCACACCTCCTCCTCGGCGCTCGCGATGCAGCTGCCGGAGGACGACGGCTGGGTGATCGACACCCCGGGTGTGCGCTCCTTCGGCCTGGGGCACGTGGACCCCGACGAGCTGCTGGACGCCTTCGCCGATCTCGCCGGTCTCGCCGAGCAGTGCCCGCGCGGATGCACCCACCTCGAGGACGCGCCCGACTGCGCCCTCGACGATCTCGTGGACGAGGGCGAGGCCGGCACCGCGGGCCCTGCGCGCCTGGCCTCCTACCGACGCCTGGCCGAGGCGCTGCGCCGCAACGACCCCTGGGACGTCTGAGCACCGCGTCGCTGCGGCCCGACAGGGGCGCGGGACCCTATCGTGGTCCCCATGTCCAGCCGCTACGCCGATGACCTGCGCCTCGCCCACGTGCTCGCCGATGCCGTGGACCAGCTGACCACCTCCCGGTTCAAGGCGCAGGACCTGGAGATCTCGACCAAGCCCGATCTCACCGAGGTCACCGATGCCGACAGGGCCGCCGAGCAGCTGGTGCGCTCGCAGCTCTCGCGCTCCCGCTCGCGGGACCAGGTGATCGGCGAGGAGTTCGGCTCCACCGGCGCGTCCCCGCGGCAGTGGGTGATCGACCCGATCGACGGGACCAGCAACTTCGTGCGCGGGGTGCCCGTGTGGGGCACCCTGATCGGCCTGATCGAGGACGGCCGCCCCGTCGTCGGCCTCGTCTCCGCGCCGGCGCTGGGACGCCGCTGGTGGGGCGGGGAGGGCGCCGGGGCCTGGACCGGCTCCCGGCTCAGCAGCGCGACGCGCCTGCAGGTCTCGACCGTGAGCACGCTCGAGGAGGCCTCCCTGTCCTACTCCTCGCTGCACGGCTGGGCCGATCACGAGCTGCTGCCCGAGATGCTGAACCTCATGCAGCGCTTCTGGCGCACCCGCGCCTACGGCGACTTCTGGTCCTACATGCTCGTGGCCGAGGGCGCGGTGGACGTCGCCTGCGAGCCCGAGCTGAAGCTGCACGACATGGCCGCACTGGTCCCGATCGTCACCGAGGCCGGCGGTCGCTTCACCTCCCTGGACGGCGAGCCCGGGCCGTTCGGCGGCAGCGCGGTGGCGACGAACTCGCTGCTGCACGAGGAGGTCCTCGAGGCGCTCGCGCCCCGGGAGCGCTGAGCCCCGTCCCTCCGCCCGGCAGTCCGCTGTCCGCCGGGACCCGCGCGGCGGCAGCCGGGGCCGGCTCTCGGTACGATGGCGGGACCCAGCGTCGCGGGATCGACCCTGTCCTCCCGTGCGCCCGTTCCCGGACTCTCGGAGGTTCCGCCCTATGACCGTCAAGCGCGTCGCACTGCTCACCGCCGGGGGCTACGCCCCGTGCCTCTCCTCCGCCGTCGGCGGACTGATCGAGCGCTACACCGAGCTGGTGCCGGACGTGGAGATCATCGCCTACAAGCACGGCTACTGGGGCCTGCTCTCCGGCGAGAAGATCGTGGTCGACGACGAGGTGCGCGCGAAGGCGGGCATCCTGCACAACTACGGCGGCTCCCCCATCGGCAACTCCCGCGTGAAGCTCACCAACACGAAGGACCTCGTCAAGCGCGGCCTGATCCAGGAGGGCGAGAACGCCCTCGAGGTCGCCGCGAACAAGCTCAAGGACGACGGCGTGGACGTGCTGCACACCATCGGCGGCGACGACACCAACACCACCGCCGCGGACCTCGCCGCCTACCTGCACGAGCACGGCCACGAGATGCAGGTCGTCGGCCTCCCGAAGACCATCGACAACGACATCGTCCCGATCCGCCAGTCGCTCGGCGCGAAGTCCGCCGCGGAGCAGACCAGCATCTTCGCGCAGAACATCATCGCCGAGCACGGCTCGAACCCGAAGATGCTGATCGTCCACGAGATCATGGGCCGCGCCTGCGGGTATCTCACCGCGCAGGCGGCGGAGTACTACCAGGACTGGCACTCCCAGCAGGAGTGGCTGCCCGGCATCGGCCACTCCGCCGACCGCTGGGACGTGCACGCCGTGTTCCTGCCCGAGCTCAAGCTCGACATCGAGGCCGAGACCGCTCGTCTGCGGAAGGTCATGGACGAGACCGGCTGCGTGAACATCTTCCTCTCCGAGGGCGCGGGCATCCCCGAGATCGTCGCCGAGATGCAGGCGCGCGGCGAGGAGCCGGAGAAGGACCCCTTCGGCCACGTCAAGATCGACACGATCAACCCCGGCCAGTGGTTCGCGAAGCAGTTCGCCGAGAAGCTCGGCGCGGAGAAGGTCATGGTCCAGAAGTCGGGCTACTTCTCCCGCTCCGCGAAGGCGAACCCCGAGGACATCCGCCTGATCAAGTCCATGACGGACTACGCCGTGCAGGTCGCCCTCGAGGGCGGCTCCGGCCTCATCGGCCACGACGAGGAGCGCGGCGACGTGCTGCGCGCGGTCGAGTTCGACCGCGTCGCCGGCCACAAGTCCTTCGACATCTCCCAGCCCTGGTTCGCCGAGGTCATCGAGCGCACCGGGCAGAAGATCGTCCCGGCCGAGGCGCACTGAGCGTCCCGATGAGTCATCGGGCGGGAGACCTCGTGAGCGGCTCCCGCCCGCGCGTGCGCACCTGGCGCCGCACCCTGCGCGCGCTCGCCCTGGAGGGGCGGGCGCGCGCAGCGCGTCCCGGCGCCGACGAGCGTGCCCGGAATCTCGCTGGGCCAGGCATTCCGGGCGGCGAGACCGGCGGGGCGGCCCACGGGATCTCCGGCGCCGACGGCGTGCTGCACCTCTCCTCCGGCCCACACGCCACAGCGCTCGCCCTGGACCGCGGCCCGCTCGCCCCTCCGGTGCTGCTGCGCCCCCGGCAGGGACGCCTCGGCGACTGCTGGCTGATGGCGCCGATGCTCGCCCTCCACGAGACCGCGCCGGAACGGCTGCGGGCACTGATCGGCGAGGAGACGGACGGGATCGTGACCGTCCGCCTGCCGGGCCTGGAGGAGCCGCTGCGGGTGGACCGTCGCTTCCCCGTCGATGCGCGCGGAGTGTTCCAGCACGGCAGGCGGGACGGCGCGAACCCCGGCTGGGTGGGCGTGCTCGAGAAGGCGATCGCCGGTCACATCGCCGGGGACTACGCCTTCCTGCAGCGGGGCCTGGCCCGCTACGGCTTCGCGCTGCTGCTGGGTGAGCGGGTGCGCACGAACCTGCGCCTGCCCGATGCGGGGCAGGTCCTCGCCTGGCGGGCCGAGGGGCGCGCGCTCTGCGCCTCCACGCATCCGCTGAGCCCGCGGGTGCCGTCGGCGGCCGGTCCCCTGCCGCCGAACCATGTCTTCGCCGTCGTGGGCGCCGACGCGACAAGCGGACATCTGCATCTGCGGAACCCGGTGCGGCCGGCGGAGCTTCTCGTGCTCGATGCGCGCTCGTTCCGGCGCGGGTTCCTGTCCGTCGACGTCACCGCACCGTTGCGGTGACAGGTCGGGCCGTCCGCTCCTGATGATGGGCTCCGCGGTCATCGACGGGATGTGAACCCGTCACACACGCGGTGAGCTGCGGTCAGGGACGGGCCGCGGCCAGCCAGGCGTCGGCGATCAGGCAGTGCCCGGCCGGGGTGGGTTGCAGGCCGTCCATCGCGAACTCGGCAGGGCCCATGCCGGAGGCGCGGGCGTCCGTGAGCACCAGCTCGGGGCCGACGAGCGCAGGCCCCTCCCCATTGGGCAGTGCCAGGAGTCGTTCACGCCGACGTAGATCGTCACGAGATCCGGGGCTCTCGTCACCGACGCCGTGCACACTGCCAGGTCCGCGGTCGCGCCATGGGGAGGGCAGACCTGATGCCACCCTCGATCGTCGCGAGCAGCGCGCGCAGCGTGTCCCGGCCAGGCCGGCCCACCGGAAGGTCGGCGACGCGGCGCACGCTCGGTCCGTGACGTACCCTGCAAGGATCCGAGGCCATGCGAGGAGGTCACATGGGCGACAGTCCGAAGTCCGGGGTGAACGTGCTGCTGGTGGCCGACCCGGGCCTGCCCACGGCCCGAGCGCGATCGATCCAGGATGACCTGCAGGCGCTGCTCGACGAGGCGTTCAGCCCCCCGATCACTCTCACCGTCCAGACCGCGATGCTCCGTTTGCGGCCCGACAACTCCCTCGATCTCTCCGACGCCGTCGAGCTGGCACGCGAGTACGGATCACCGGGGGCGGTGCTGCTGCTCACCGAGATCCCGCGACTGGACGATGGCCATCCCTTGATCGCAGAGATCTTCCCCGACGAGAGGATCGCCGTCGTCTCGTGCCCCACGCTCGGAGCGTTCTTCAGCCGCCGCCGCATCCTCGACACACTGATGGCGTGCACCGTGCGGCTGAAGCCGACCAGCGAGCCCCGGGACCCCTCGATGTTCGACCGGTCCTGGCTCCGCTGGGCCCAGAGCCCGGACGGCAACGACCATTCGACGCTCCGGGCACGCCGGTTCACCGGCGGTCTCCGCACCGTCCTCGGGATGGTCGCCAGCAACGAGCCCGTGAAGACGGCGCCGCGCCTCTCGAGCGCCCTCGCAGCGGCAGCGGCTACCGGCGCATTCGGCATCTTCTACAACTCGATCTGGGTCATGTCCACCTACCTGTCGACGCCGCGGCTCATCGGCGTCGGGCTCCTCGCGATCGCGGCGATGACGGCATGGCTCATCGCCAGCAACGGGCTCTGGGACTCGCCGGAGCGGGAGAATCTCGCACGGGTCGTCCTGCTCTACAACCTCTCCACGGTGGTCACTCTGGTGCTGTGCGTCCTCGTGCTCTACGCGGCGCTGGTCCTGCTCATCCTCGCCGGAGGCCTGATCGTCATCGCTCCCGAGTACATGGAGGACGTGACCGGGCAGCCTCCCGTCTTCACCCGTTACCTCGACATCGCGTGGCTCAGCGCCGCCATGGGCGTCGTGGCCGGCGCGCTCGGCTCGAGCTTCGACCAGCACACCGACCTCAAGACGCTCACCCATGGGCAGAGGGAGCGCCAGCGGAAGTACACCCAGGAGGGCTCGTGATCGGCGGCGGTGGGTCGTTCAGCCGCAAGCAGGTGCTGGGCAGGATGCCGGAGCTGGCGGGGTGGTTCTTCTCGCGGGTGAGCGGGGAAGCGTCGTCCTGGGTCCGGTCGAGGCCTGCCTGGTGGAGGCAGCTTCGGCCGAGGTCGAGGTGCTCGGCGGCACCGACAGGATCGCTTACGAGCCCCCGGCGCTGAACCGGGCAGGACACGAAGGCCCCCGATCCGCATTTCTGCTGATCGGGGGCCTTCACTTCGTAGCGGGGGCAGGATTTGAACCTACGACCTCCGGGTTATGAGCCCGGCGAGCTACCGAACTGCTCCACCCCGCGGCGACATCAGTAACTCTAGGACGACCCGGCCCCCGAGTCCAGCCGAAAGGCCTCCGACGTGGGCCATGCCACGTTCACGGGCCGTTCACCCGCGCTCTCGTGCCTGGAAGGCCCTGCTGGGACTCTCGCGGCCCGCCTCGCGCACCACGTCGCAGCCTCCGCTGCGCAGCTCCGCGCCCCTCCGACGACGACGAGGACGCCCGCCGCGCGCCGGCCTCGGCCGGCGCCGCGACGGGCGTCCTCGGATCCGGGATGCTCCCGGCGGTGGCAGAAGGGTCAGCCCTCCCCGCCGCCGTCGGAGGCCGCCGGCGTGCCGGACCCGCCGAGCTCCTGGTTTGCCTGGACAGCCCGGTTCAGCGCATCGGCCAGACGGTCCTGCGCGTCGCCGTACGCGGCCCAGTCCCCTTCGGCCATCGCCTTCTCGGAGTCGGCGACCGCGGTGTCCATGTCGGTCAGCGCCTGGTCGAGGCGCTGCTGGGGGGTGCCATCGGCCGCAGGAGCCTGCTGCTCGCCCTCGGCGGGGGCCTCCCCGTCTCCCTCCTCGACGGTGCCCTCGCCGGTCTCGGCGTCCGCCGTGCCGCTGGGGGCATCGGAGTCGGTGACCTCCGCATCGCCGGCGGAGGCTCCCGAGTCGCCGCCGAAGACCAGGTCGAGCGCCTCGTCCAGAGTCGGCGCGAAGCCGATCCGGTCGCCGAAGGAGACCAGCACCATCTGCAGCAGCGGGTACTGGGTGCCGCCACCGGTCTGCGAGGACTGCAGATAGACGGGCTGCACGTAGAGCAGGCCGCCGCCGACGGGCAGGGTGAGCAGGTTGCCGTTGATGACCTCGGAGGCGCCCTGCTGCAGCAGGTTCAGCGCCTGGGACACGTTCGGCTCGGCGTTGAAGGTCGCCTGGACCTGTCCGGGGCCGTTGACCGGGTTCGACGTCGGCAGCCGCAGCAGCGTCATGTCGCCGTAGCTGTCCGCCGGATTCCCCTCGGTGCTGCCCGTCTCCGAGTCGACCGCGAGGAAGCCGGTGAGCACGTTCTGCCCCTCGGAGGGGATGAAGCTCGAGGAGAGCGTGAAGCGGGGCTGCTCCTGGTCCGGCATCTGCATGGTGAGGTACATCGGCGGCTGCGGGGCCTGCTGGCCGGCGCTGCCGTCGGGGTTGGTGGGCGCCGGGACCGTCGGGTCCGGCGGCACCTGCCAGAAGTCCTGCTGGGTGAAGAAGTCGTCCGCGTCGGTGACGTGGTACGTGGAGAGGATCTGGCGCTGCGCCTTGAAGTAGTCCGCCGGGTAGCGCAGATGCGACATCAGCTCGCCGCTGATCTCCGAGGCGGGCTGGAGGGCGTCCGGGAACACCTCGGCCCAGGACTTCAGGATCGGGTCCTCGGTGTCCCAGGTGTACAGCGTCACCGAGCCGTCGAAGGCGTTCACGGTCGCCTTCACGGAGTTGCGCATGTAGTTCGCCGAGCGCTGGCGGTTGCTCGCCGAGGCGTTCGGATCGGTCTGGGAGTCGTTGACCGTCTGGTCGAGGTCGACCGACTGCGCGTAGGGGTACTCGGTCGTGGTGGTGTACCCGTCGACCACCCACACCATCTGCTCGTCCACGACGGCGGGGTACATCTGCGAGTCCAGCGACAGGAACGGCGCGACCTCGCGGACACGCTGCTGCGGGTCGCGGTCGTAGAGGATCTGCGACTCCTCGTTGAGGTAGTTCGAGATCACGATGTTCGGGTCGCGGAACTTGATCGCGTACAGCAGCTGGTTGAAGAAGCTGCCGACGGCGGGCCCGCCGTCGCCCTGGAAGGTGTTGTAGACCTGCTCGCCGCCCTGCTCGTCGTCCGTGCTGCCCTGCTGGTAGTCGAACTCCTGGGGGTCGGCCCCCTCGGGCGCTCCGACGATCGAGTAGTCCGGGGAGTGGCGACCGAAGTAGACCCGCTCCTCGTACTCGCCGAACGCGCCCTCGCCGGGCACGCCCGACTGAAGGAAGCTCGGCTCGCCGTCGGAGTTGCGACGGTTGCCGTGCGCGGCGGCGGCGCCGTAGCCGTGCGTGTAGGTGATGTGCTGGTCCACCCAGGAGCGGTCCGAGAGGCCGAACTTGTCCGGCCGCAGCTCGCGCACGCCGATCACGATGTCCTGCAGCTGGCCGTCGATCTCGTAGCGGTCCACGCTGAGCACGTCGTCGAAGCCCCAGTAGCGACGGTTGGCCTCGCGCTGCTCGAAGGTGGGCGAGATGACGTTGGGGTCCATCAGACGGATCTGCGCCGTGGTCGAGGCGTCCTCGCGCAGCGCACCCGAGGTCGCGTCCGTGCTGGCCGTGTAGGGGACCTCGGTGACGTCGTCGAGGTCGAACGCGGTGCGGGTCGCGTCGATGTTGTTCTGGATGTAGGGCTGCTCGAGCGCGCGCTCGTTGGGCTGGACCTGGAACTGCTGGACGGCCCAGGGGTAGAGGTTGCCGACGGCCAGGGTCGACAGGATCATCAGCCCGGCGCCGATCGCGGGGATGCGCCAGTCCGAGCGGAAGATCCACACCACGAACAGCGCCGCGACCACCACCGCGGCGATCGCGAGGATCGTCTGCGCGGGCAGGATCGCGTGGACGTCCGCATAGGAGGCGCCCTCGAAGCGGGTGTGGGAGGCGGTCAGCAGGTCGTAGCGCTGGAACCAGTGCCCCGCGCCGAGGAAGAGCACGTAGATCGCGGCGAGCACGCCGAGGTGGCGGCGCGCGGTGCGCGTGACCTCGAGCCCGCTCTCCTGACCCCAGCTCACGCCGCCGTAGACGAAGTGGCCGATCAGGGCGCCGACGATGGAGACGAGCAGCACGAACTGCCCGAAGGAGACCAGCACGTCGATCACCGGCAGGGTGAAGACGTAGAAGGAGATGTCGTTGCTGAAGACCGGGTCGGTCTGCCCGAAGTCCTGCGGGTGCAGGAACAGCTGCACGTCCTGCCAGCGGCGGGACAGCGCGAGCCCGCCGAAGGCGCCGATCACGATCGGCGCGCCGTAGGTCAGGCCGCGGCGCAGCGGGTCCACCGCGGCGCGGAACTGCTCCAGCGCCTCCTGCTCCCGCGTGATCGGCGGGTAGACGGGGCGCTTGGTGTACGCGATGCGGAGGCTGAGGAACAGCGGCACGGCGAACACCACGAAGCCGGCGACGAACAGCAGCGCCTGGGTGACCCACCGCGTGACGAGCACGTCGGTGAACTGGAGCTGATCCATCCACAGGTACTTCGTCCACACCTCCGAGGCGAGGACGAGGAGCGCGATGAGCACGCCGAGCGCGATCACCGTGATCATCAGAGGGGAGATCCTCCGGGGCTCGCCGGAGCCTCCGTCGGGGGCCGGTCGTGGGCGCGGCCGCGGGATGTCGCCGAACTGGGCGGAGAAACTCACAGATAACCTCTGGTGCCTCGAAGTCGGAGCGCACACGGGGCCCCCGACGTCGTGGGGTCCCAGAACGCGGCCCGGGTACAGTGTGGTGTCGCCGTCTAGCACGGCGGTCACCCCATTCTGTCAGGCCGAACCTGTAAGGGACCTCTCGATCCGATGACGACTCCTGCCCAGGACCCGCTGGACGCGCCCACGGCTGCGCTCGCCGCCGCCGTGCTCGAGGTCGCCCGCCATGTCGAGGACGGCCCGCTGCCCGCTCCGCGCCTGTTCGCGCTCGCCCGCAGCGCCGAGCTGATCGCCGCCTCCCCCGCCCTCGCCGCGCTGCTGGGCGCCGAGGGCGAGGGCGCGAACGCCCACGACGACCTGCACCTCACGCCGATCGACCTCGACGAGGGCGCCGCGCCCTCCGGTCCGTCCGGCGGGCAGGAGGATCCGCTCGCCGCGCTCGAGAAGGTGCAGTGGCCGGACATGGCCGCCGGCGGCGCGATCACCTGCGATCTCGCGCCCTCGGCCTGGTCGGTCCGCGACGAGGAGGAGAGCGAAGGCGGCGCGGCGCTGCCGTCGGGCCGTGCGCTGCGCGTGGTGGTCGCGGCG
>NZ_BCAK01000040.1:0-14592 GCF_001293905.1 Brachybacterium sp. SW0106-09 | reverse complement strand
GCCCGGGCCGGCGGTGCCGACCGGGCCGTGCGGGCCCTGGCCGGGAGCGGGCGCGGCGGGGCGGCGCACGGCGTCGGCGAGGGCGACGAGGTCGTCGCTGACGTCCCCGCCGCCGGCGACCCGCAGCAGCTCCCAGCCGCGCGGCGGGGTCATGCGGGCGGCATGCTCGTGGCAGAGGTCGTAGGCATGGGGCTCGCTGAGGCGGGAGAGCGGGCCGAGCACCGCGGTCGAGTCCTGGTACACGAAGGTCAGGGAGCTGACTGCCGGCTGCGAGCAGGCGGTCCGGGAGCATTCACGAGCTGGCACGCTCAGCAGTGTACGCAGGTCGCGGGCCCGGCGGGCGCGGCGCGCCCGCCGGGGCGAGGGTGGGGTCCGGCACTGCGGACGCGGGGCTACAGTGCACGGCATGGACCTCGAACCCGGCCGTGCCCCCGCCCCGCGAGGACCGCTCGGCCCGCGTCGCCGAGACCGCCGCGGCCGCGGCCGGCGCTGGGACCTCATCCCCCCGCACCTGCCCGGCCATCGCACGCGCCGGGAGCGCTTCGACGATCTCGTCGCCGATGCGGGGGCCGCGCTCACCGAGCGGTTCCCCCGGCGTCTCGCGCACCTGCAGGTGCTCGTCGAGGAGGTGCCGTCGGCGGATCCGGCGCCCTGGGAGGAGGCCCAGGTGGTGCTGGGCCGTGCGGTGCCGGGCACCCGCGAGCACCCGCCGCGCGTGGTCGTCTACCGCCGGCCGCTGGAGACGCGCTGCGTGACCGCGACGGAGCTGGAGATGCTGGTGCGGCAGGTGCTGTCCGAGCAGATCGGCTCGCTGCTCTCGATCGCGCCGGAGGACGTCGACCCGGAGGCCTGGGATCTCTGAGCCGCCGCGCGACCGGCGCGGCGCGCGCACCGTGCGACGCGGACGGCAGCCCGGGCGCACCGCGCGGCGGTCGCGGACGCGCCGGTGCGGAGCGGCTGTCGCGGGACCGGGAGCGTCCTCAGTCGGTGAGGACGACCGGGACGCTGTCGCCGTCGCCCGCATCGGGCAGGACCGGCAGCGTGGAGAGCAGCACGCCGCCCGCCCCGTCGGACTGGCGCTGCGTCCAGCTCGCGTGGACCGCGCCCGGGACCTCGGGCACGATCGACAGGGCCGCGGCGCCCTCCCCGCCGAGGCGGAGCTGCTCGTGGGTGAGGGTGCTGGTCGCGCCTGCGGCGAGGTCGACCGCGATCGGCTCCCCGGCCGCACCGTCGGCGCCGATCGGGATCACCCGGGCCTCGATGTCCTCGTCCGCGGTGAGGGTGAGCGCACCGGTCGCGCCCTGCCCCGGCAGGGCGCTGACCGCATGGGTTCCCAGCGCCGGCGCGGGGGCGACGAGCGTGAAGTCCACCGGCGCGCCGACGGTGTCGCCGGGCAGATCCTTCCCGGTGCGGGCGCTGCGGGTGACGGCGTCGAGCGGCCCGTCCGCGGAGACCTGCACCGCGTAGGTGCCGTCGGCGAGGCCCTCGAGGGCGGTGGGCACCACGGCGCCGGCGGGGACCTCGATCTGCGCGGGCGATGCCCCTGAGGCGGCGCCGTCCGCGCCCAGGACCTCGACGTCCGCGGTGACGGTGGAGCCCGAGGGGTTCGAGAGCACGAGGGTGGGCGCGGTCCCGGCGACGTCCACGCCGGGCATGACCAGCTCCTGCGCGGGGGCGGGCAGCGGATCGAGGATCTCGGCGCCGCCGGGGGTCAGCCCGTCCCGCTCGGTGGTCTGCACGTGCAGGGACAGGGGCGCGCCGAGCACGGAGACGTCCACGCCGACCGCGTCCTCCCCCGGCACCACGGACTCCAGCAGCACCCGTTCCTCATCGCCCGGCGCGACGACGACCTGGCTGCGCCCTTCCATCGCCGCGGGCCCGTCGGCGGTGCGCAGCTGGACCGAGGCGGTGGCGGGGCGGTCGGAGGGGTTGGAGAGAACGAGCACGGAGCTGTCCCCGGTCTGCGTGGAGACGCCGAGGAAGGACGCCTCGGTGGTCGGCTCCGCGCAGCGGGACAGGGACAGGGAGCGGAAGTCCCCGGACGCGGTCCAGGTGCCCTGGACGGCGTCGGCGACGGGACGACCGCCCTCGGAGGTCTGCGCCGTGACCCGGGGCGCGGTGCGCACGTCCCGCAGGGTCTGCACCGCGATGCCGAGATCCGTCGAGGCGGCATCGCCGGGAAGCTCCTCGCCCTCGGCGTCCGCGGCCGTGATCGCGGGGGCGGGCACGGCGCCCTCGGCGTCCTGTCGGGTGCTGGATCCGCTCACCTCGCCGAACAGGACCGACGACGCGGGCTCGGCCGCGACGCTGCGCAGGGAGACCGACGGGGTGGGCGGGGTGACCGCGAGCGCGGCGTCGCCGCCCGTCTGCAGCGCCTCGTCCGGCACCTGCAGCGGGCCGTGGCAGGCGAGGCTGCGGGGGCCGGGGCTCGCCGTGGCCCGGACGTGCTCGGCCGCGGCGGGCCCGCGGTCCGGGGCGACGGCGAGCGCCCCGGCGGCCAGCAGCAGGGGGACGATCGCGGCGATGCCCAGCAGCAGGCGGGCGGGCCGTCCGTGCGCGGCGCGCACCCGTCCCGCCCCGCGGGCGGTCCCGGTGCGGTCCTCAGCCTCGGTCTCGGCCTCGGAAGCGTGCTCAGCCATACATCTCCTCCGCGGTGCGGGTGCGGACCCGCCAGGGGATCGCGATCAGCGCGGTGGCCGCGGTCGCGCCGTACAGCAGCAGCTGCCAGAGCGGTCGGGCGGGCTGGTGGCGGTGGATCTCGAGCTCTCCCCCGGCCCCGGCCGGGACGGTGAAGCCCTGCGCCCAGCCGTCGACCTCGACCGCGGCGAGCTCGGTGCCGTCGAGGCTCGCGCGCCAGTCCGTGTCGTGCCGCTCCGAGAGCACGACGGTGCGCTCCTCGTCGGCGGGGGCGATCTCGCCCTCGGCGTCCACGACCCCGCTGTCCAGGGCGATCGGCTCCTCGCCGCCGGTGACGACGGCGCGCGGCAGGGCGTCGATCACGCGCCAGGTCCCGCCCTCGGAGCCCTCGGTGACCTTCTCGAGCAGAGGGGAGCTGTCCAGGGTGCTCATCAGCTCGGGCCGGCTCTCGCGGTCCCCGTGGACCACCACGTAGGCGATCGCGGGATCGGCGAGGTCCGTGCCGTCCTCGGCGCCGCCGGAGAGCATCGCCGCCACCTCCTCGCGCAGTGCGGCGGAGGCGGGATCGTCGTCGACGGGCTCGCCGGCCAGCGCCGCCTCGACGTGGCGGGCGTCGACGAGGGCGGAGTGCTGGATCACGGTGTCCTCGCCGTGGACCACGAGGCGGGCGGCGACCGCGCCGTCCTCGGCCTGGTCCAGCACCAGCACCCGGGAGCGGGCCTCGGTGCGGCCCTGGTCGGCGGCGGCCGCGGGGACCTCCCCGCCCTCCACGCGCCCGATCTGCAGCGCGCGGGGAAGCAGCGCCATCCCGCCGACGACGGTGAGCAGGCAGGCCGCGGCGGTGAGGGCGCCGATCACGGAGGTGAGCAGGCGCCGGAGGCGCGAGTCGCGCTCCTGGCGGCGGGCGAGGGTGTCGAAGGTCGCCGCGGCGCCGAGGGCGAGGCAGAGCAGGGCCGCGCTGAGCAGGGCGTGCAGCGGCGGGGTCAGCACCTGTCCCTGGCCGACGGAGGTCCCGGTGGAGCGGGCCGCCAGCACGGCGAGCGCGCAGCCGGCGGCGGCGAGGAGGCTCAGCCGGCCCGCGCGGCCGGCCGCACCGCGCAGCAGCGGGGAGACCAGGGCGCCGAGCACCACCGGCGCGACGGGCAGCAGCACCAGGAGTCCGGCGGCGTCCTCGCCGAGCATCCCGGCGAGCGGCGCGGCGAGGTCGGGGGCGACCGGCCACAGTCCCAGCAGGTCCCGGGTGCTCGCCTCGCCCGCCGCGGCGGGCACGCCGGCGACGGCCAGGAGGGTGCGGGGGTGGCCGAGGTAGGTGGGCAGGTAGGGCGCGTGGAGCGCGAGCGAGGGCAGCAGCACCCACAGCAGGCGCAGGCGCCGACCGGGCGCGGCGATCGCGACCAGTGCGAGGGCCGGCGCGACGAGCAGCACGAGCACCGGCTGCACCGCCCCGATCACCAGCAGCAGCAGACCGCCCGCGGCGGCCGCGGAGACGGAGGCCTGGGAGACCTTGTGGGGCAGGCCGATCGCCCGGCCGATCGCGAGGGCCAGCAGCGGCAGCAGCACGTGCACGGCCAGCAGCGGCCACGCGCCGACGGCGAGGGCGGTCAGGAGCGAGGGGGCGAGCGCCCAGACGCAGGCGAGCACGAGGCGGGCGCCGACCGCGCGGGTGATCGCGCCCGAGGCCCACCAGGCGGCGACCGCCGCGGCCGGCACCCCGGCGAACACCAGCACCTCGACGAGCAGTGAGCCGCTGCCGGGCAGGTGCCCGAGCAGGCGCACGAGCGGGTCGCCGGGCCCGCGGTCCCCGAGTCCGCCCGGGACCCAGGTCGACCAGGCCGCGGCCCAGCGGTCGGCGGCGGCCTCCGGCACGGCGCGCAGACCCGCGCCGGCGAGCTCGCCGCGGCCGAACAGGCTCCGCAGCGAGAACAGTCCCAGGATCGAGGCGCCGAGCACCACGACCGCGGTCCACACGATGTGGCGGCCGTAGTCGGCGTCGTCCAGCCCGTGCCGGGTCCCGGCGATGCCCCAGGTGGTGCGGCGGATCTGGCGGCGACGGTCGTCGTCGGCGAAGAGACGGGTGCCGACGTCGTCGAGCCAGCGCCGCAGGCTCGCACCGCGCGGGAGGTAGAGCGGGGCGAGGCGTCGCCGGGGCACGCGGGCGCGCCGGCGGTCGCGGGCGCCGCGGCCGAGGACGCGCCGCATCCGCGGCAGGGCGGCGAGGACGGCGCGCAGCTCCATCAGCGCGGTGCGCGGCGCGGTCGCCGCGAGCGCCCCCGCCATCCGCAGGAGGGTCTCGAGCGGGAGGAGCAGGAGGGTGAGCAGCGCGTGCAGGAGCGGGCGGTGCTTGAGCACCGTGAGCAGGCGTCCGGTGCGCTGGTCCTGGAGGCGCTCGAGGACGGGCCGGGTGGGATGGGGGTGCAGGATCCGGGCGGCGGACTGCACCGCGACCCGCTCCCCGGAGCGCCATACGCGCTGGCACAGGTCGATCTCCGCCCAGGGGGCGGGGAGGTCTGGGTCCAGGCCCCCGAGCTCGCGCAGCGTCTGCTCGCGGATCAGCATGCCGGGCAGCGGCACGGCGAGGACGTCCTGGCGCCAGTCGGCCTGTCCCTGGTCGATCTCGCCGGGGTCCACGCCGGTGATGATGCGCCCGCCGTGGGTCAGGGTGATGCCGACGTCGACCAGGGCGTCCGCGGACTCGGCGGTCTGCGGGAGGTCGGCGCCCGGCTCGGCATGGCGCACCCGCTTCGCCCCGACCACCGCGGTGGTCGGGGACTGCCGGACGCTCTCGAGCTCGCGCTCGAGCGCGTCGAGGGAGGGGATCTCGGGGTCCTCGAGGAACCACAGCCAGCGCTCCGCGGGGGCGCCCTCGGCGAGGCCCGCGCGGCGCCCGCTGCGGGACCCCTCCTCGCGCAGCCGCTCGGGCACGAGGGCGAGCGCCTCCGCGCGCTGGGTGCGCTCGCGCTCGAGGGCATCGACGTCGACGGCGCGGGCGCGACGGCCGGCCCGGCGCGTGGAGGACTGCGCGGCGGGCTCCGGGGCGTCGACGGGGCCGAGGGTGCGCTCGTGCTGCGCGGCGAGCGCGTCGAGGACCTCCTCGACGGCGGCCGCACGGCCGGGGAGCGAGGGGTCGGGGCGGGCGGTGACGTCGACGAGACGGTCCACCTCGCCCGAGGCGGTCAGGCTCTCGAGCGCGGCGCGCACGTCCTCGTCGAGATCGGAGGGTACGGCGACGACCACCCGGTCCGGGAGTCGGGTCTGGGCGGTCAGTGCTGCGTGGAGCGCATCGTGGGTTCCCGCGGTCGTCGCCCCGCTCAGCAGGACGACCGCGGTGACATGGCGCTCGTTCACCGGGTCAGGATGTCAGACCACCCGGCGCTTGAGCTTGCGTCGCTCGCGCTCGGAGAGACCGCCCCAGATGCCGAACCGCTCGTCGTTCTCGAGCGCGTATTCGAGGCACTCGGCGCGCACCTCGCAGGAGACGCACACCTTCTTCGCCTCGCGGGTCGAGCCGCCCTTCTCGGGGAAGAACGCCTCCGGGTCCGTCTGCGCGCACAGGGCGCGCTCCTGCCAGCTCAGCTCTGCATCGTCGGAGTCCTGCCCGGCGAGGTCGAGCAGGGACAGCTCTGCACGCGCGTCGTCGTCGACTCGTTCCTCGTCCATGGCCACCACTCCTTCCACTGCTGTGTTGACCTGTCATGACCAGCGAAGGCCTCTTTCGGCCCCTAAAGTACACCGGTGTAGTTATGGTGCGTCAAGCGGCGTCGGCGCGTCGCGGAGCACATCACTGCGCGAACGGCCGTGCACGACACGGCCGCCGTCGCCCGCCGCTGCGACCCTCCGCGTCCCGCGCCGCCGTTGCACATTCCGGGGCGACGCCGCCCCTCCGATCCCTCGTCCCGGCTCCCCGCCCGCCGCAGGAGCCCGCCCCCCGGGAGGCACCGTGACCACCACCCCGTCCCCGTCCGATCCCGCCGACGCTCCCTCTGCCGCGTCCGCCCCGAGCGCTCCCCCGCCGCAGGTCGCGGTGCTGCCGCTGACCGGCCTCGGCGAGGTGCGGGAGGGCGCCGACCTCGCCGCCCTGCTCGCCGGGGCGCTGGCCCCGCTCGCCCCGCGCGAAGGGGACGTGCTGTGCGTCTCGACGAAGATCGTCTCCAAGGCGCTCGGCCTGCGGGTGAGCCCCGAGGAGCGGGACGCGGCGATCGAGCGCGTCGCCGTGCGCACCGTCGCCCGCCGCCTCCACACCCGGGTGGTGACCTCGGTGGTCCAGATCCCCTCGGGCCCGGTCATGGCCGCCGCCGGGGTGGACGGCTCGAACGCGCCGGACGGCCCGCTGCTGCTGCCGGAGGATCCCGACGCCTGCGCCCGCGAGCTGCGCGAGGGCCTCGTCGCTTATCTCGGGGTCGCGATCGGAGTGGTGCTCACCGACACCTCCTCGCGGATCTGGCGGGTGGGGGTCTCCGACATCGCGCTCGGGGCGGCCGGGGTGTCCTCGCTCGAGGACCTGCGCGGCGGGGTCGATGCCGACGGGCGGCCCCTGAACGTCACCGTGCGGAACCTCGCCGACGAGCTCGCCGCCGCCGCGGACCTCGTCAAGGGCAAGGCGAGCGGGATCCCGGCCGTGCTCGTGCGCGGGGTCCCCGGGGCGACGGGCGTCGACGTCCCGGCCCGGGAGCTCTCGCGCACGGGGGCCGACGACTGGTTCCGGCGGCCGAGCCTGGAGTCGGTGTGGGCGGCCCTCGGCCTCGCCCCGGAGCAGGAGCCGATCGCGCGGATGTCCCCGGAGCCCGCCGAGGAGCGGATCGCCCGGGCGCTCGAGGTCGCCGCGCTCCCCCGTCCCGGCGCCGCCCCGTTCCGCTCCCGGGCCGCCGCGGTCCGGGACCGCTCAGGCTCGACGCATATCGTGGTCGAGCGGGCCGATGCCTCCGACGCCGCGCTCTCCGACGCCGCGACGCTGGCCGAGCGGGTGCGCACCGCGCTCGGCGCCGAGTCCCTCGGCGAGGAGCTGCCCCAGGTGCCCGTGCTGATCGTCCCCGATCCCGAGGAGGACCCCCGATGACCTCGTCCCCGACGCCCGACCCCTCGACGACGGGCCGTGCACTGCTCGCGGCGCTCGAGGCGCTCGGCCCCACGCCGGCGCTCGCCTGGTACGGCGAGGCGTCCCGGATCGAGCTGTCCGGGCACGTGCTCGCCAACTGGGTCATCAAGGCGATCGGGCATCTGCACGACGAGGTCGCGCTGGAGCACGGCGACACGGTGGTCCTGGACCTCGCCCCGCACTGGAAGCGCCTGGTCCTCGCGCTCGCGACCTGGTCCCTCGGGGGCGAGGTCGTGCTGCTGCCGCGGACCGGGGCGGGGGATCCGTCGGCCGACGACGCCGCGGCCGCGCCGCCGGGCGGCGTCGAGGACCCGCGCGTGGTGGTCACCGACCGTCCGGACTCCGCGCTCGCGGACACGGCCGACGAGGTGCTCGCCGTGCAGGGGGTCTCCCTCGCGCCCCGCTATGACGGGGAGCTGCCGCCCCTGGCGCGGGACTGGCTGGTCGAGGTGCGGGGAAGCTCTGACCGGCTCGGCGTGGCGCTGCCTGCCTGGAGCGGACCCGCCCCCACCCCGAGCGCGGGCGATGCCGCACCGCGACTGCTCGTGGCGGGCGACGGGCTCGAGACGGCGTCCCGCACGCTCGGCGCCTTCCTGGAGGGCGGCGGGATCGTCGGCCCCGCGGCGGTGGTCACCCCGGAGCGCGCCGACGCCGAGGGCGTCACCGACCGGAGCTGAGCCGCCGCCCCCGCCGGGACGCGGCGGGCGGGGCTCAGCTCGCGCGGAGCGTCGCGATGGCCTCGGTGGGGTCGCCGTCGAAGACGGTGCGGCCCTTGCGCAGCACGACGATGCGGGTGCAGAGCTTCTCGAGCATCTCCAGCTCGTGGGAGACGACGACCATGGTGCGACCGGCCTTCTGCAGCTCCCGGATCCGCTCCAGGCATTTGCGCTGGAAGGGCTCGTCGCCGACGGAGAGGATCTCGTCGACCAGGAAGATGTCCGGCTCGGTGTGCACCGCGACGGAGAAGGCCAGGCGGAGGAACATGCCCGAGCTGTAGTACTTCACGTCGGTGTCGATGAACTCTTCGATCTCGCTGAACGCGACGATCTCGTCGAACTTCGCATCGATCTGCTCGCGGGTCATGCCGAGGATCGCGCCGTTGAGGTAGACGTTCTCCCGCCCGGAGAGGTCGGGGTGGAATCCGGCGCCCACCTCGATCAGACCGGCGACCCGGCCGCGCAGCAGCACCCGTCCCTGGTCGGGGAAGAGCACCCCGGAGATCGTCTTCAGCAGGGTCGACTTCCCGGAGCCGTTGAAGCCGATCAGGCCCACGGTCTCCCCCGCGTGGACGGTGAGGTCCACGTCGTCGAGGGCCAGGAAGGTGTCGGCGAGCTTCTTGCGCTGCAGCGCGGAGAACACCAGCTCCTTCAGGGAGTGGTCGTGGCGCAACGAGAACTGCTTGGTGACGTGCTCGATCCGCACCATCTCGCGGTCGGTGGGGCGTGCGGCGGACTCGGGCACGGCGTCGATGTTCGGGCTCATCCTCGTCCTCCCCTCACAGTTCCTGGGCGAAGCGCCGCTTGGAGCGCTCGAAGACCACGGTGCCGATCACGAAGGTGGCCACGGCGATGAGCAGACCCGCCCACCACAGGCCGTAGGGCTCGTGCGGGGACAGCAGCGAGGGGTCGACGGTCGCGCGCTCGACGACCTTGGGGCTGTAGCGCCAGAACGCGACGTGGAACAGCTCCACCACGATCGTCAGCGGGTTCAGCTGGTAGAGCCAGAACCAGATCGTGCCGCCGATCGACTCCTCCACCATCGAGACGCGGTACAGCACCGGGGACAGCCAGGTGGCGACCATGACGATGAGGTCCACGAAGTTCTCCACGTCGCGGAAGGCCGCGTTCAGCGCCGCGGTGATCATCCCCAGCCCCATCGTGAAGATCAGCAGGATCGCCATGCCGAGCACGAAGGCGAGCGCCGCCGTCGGCGAGGGCAGCCAGCCGAACAGCAGCGCGCCCACGATCAGCACCAGCAGCTGCGGCAGGAAGTGCACCAGCGCCACGATCATGCTCGACCAGGGGAACAGCTGGCTGGGCAGATAGATCTTCGAGACCAGCGCCTGGTTGCCCGTGATCGAGCGGGTGGCGTTGCCGAAGACCTCGCCGAAGAGGTTCACCACGACGATGCCGCTGAACAGGTACACCGCGTAGGCCGGGGTGTCCCGCTGGAGCTGCAGGAAGACGCCGAGGGCGATGTAGAAGGTGATGAACTGGACCGCGGGCTTCACGTAGCTCCACAGCATCCCCAGCGCGCTGCCGCGGTAGCGGACGCGCAGCTCCTTGCGCACCAGCAGGCGCAGCAGGAACCGCTCCGTGACCGGGTTCAGCCAGCCGGCGTCCTGTCCGGGCGCGCGCCAGCCCTCGGCCTGCTCGGCCCGGGTGGGGAGCTGGCCCGCCCGCGTGCGGGGGGCCTCGCTCACGCCGAGGTGCTCCCGCCGCTCGTGCCGCTGCCGGCCGTGCCCGTGCCCGCGGCGCGGTCCTTCTCGCGCACCGGGGCGGGGTTCTCCGCGAAGGTCCGCTCCCACGCCTCGAAGGAGGTGATCCGGCCGGCGGACTCGCGGTACTGCGCGGCCAGCTCGTTCCAGCGGCGGTGGAGGTCCAGGTGCGCGGTCAGCGCCTGGGCGAGCTTGTCCCGCACCTGCTTGGGATCGCGCTTGTACCAGGCGACCTGGGTGCCCTCGGCGTTCGAGACAAGCGCGCTGTCGTAGGCGGACAGGCGCCACCACTTCGCGTCCAGGTGGGGCACGACCGCCTGCGGGTTCTCGTCCGCGCGGGGCGAGGTGGGCTTCAGCAGCTGCTTGGCCAGCGTCTTCGCCGTCCACACCGGGAGCATGAAGCGGTGCGGCTGGGTGAAGGGGCGGCCCTTGCGCGGGGGCTTGTCGACGTGGACGGGCGGGTAGGAGTCCTGGTCCTTCTTCGCGGTGGCGTCGGCGAAGTCGGAGGCCATGGCCCGGATCTCGGGCAGCTTCGTGCCGATCGAGGGGTGGAGCGCGTCGGGGCCCTCGAGCACGTCGCGCTGGGCCATCAGGCGCCCCGCCTCGGTGTAGTACTGCATCGAGATGAGGTGCTTGACGTCCATGAACTGCGACTCGCGCACCACACGACCGCCGCGGGGGTAGGGCGAGTGCAGCAGCGCGGTGATGATGCGGTTGCGCTCGTGGAAGTAGGCCTGCCAGCCCACCAGGTCGTCCTTGTCCACCCAGCTCATGTGCCACACGCCCGCGCCGGGCAGGGACACGGTCGGGTAGCCCGCCTTCTTGGCGCGCAGCCCGTACTCGGCGTCGTCCCACTTGATGAACACCGGCAGGCTCAGCCCGATCGCGCGCACCGTCTCGGTGGGGATCAGGCAGGACCACCAGCCGTTGTAGTCCACGTCGGCGCGGCGGTGGAGCCACGGGGTGGAGCGCAGCGGCTCGGCGGAGAAGTCGTGGCCCAGCTGGCCCTCGGTGTTCGCCAGCGCCGGCTGGATCCGCCAGGGGTTCACGACCTCGCCGAAGGTGTGCAGCACGCTGCGGTTGTTGAGGTCGAACATGTGGGCGCCGACGAGGGTGGGCCGAGTGGCGAAGTCCGCGAAGGTCACCAGGCGCACGAGCGTCTCGGGCTCGAGCACGATGTCGTCGTCGCAGTTGATCACGTAGGTGGAGGTGCCGTTGGTGGACGCCTCGTACATGCCGCGGGAGAAGCCGCCGGAGCCGCCGATGTTGCCCTGCTCGATGATGCGCAGCTGCTCGCCGAGCTCCGCCTGGAGCGGGGCGAGGTCCTCGGGGTGGTCGCCGAGGCGGTCCGCGCCCTGGTCCACGATGTACATCACGTCGAGCTTCTCGCGCAGGTCGGGGTTCTCCGCGACGGTGGCGATGTTGTCGAGCACGTAGTCGACCTTGTTCATCGTCGTCATGGCGATGGAGAAGGTGCCGTCGGTGCGGGCGAGGTCCGCGTCGGCCGTCCACTCGGCGCCGATGATGGTGAGGTCCTCGGCGCCGGCGTAGGCGTCGAACCAGTACCAGCCGCCATCGCCGAAGGCGGTCAGCGGCAGCTCGAAGACGGTCTCGCCGCTGCCGGTGACGCTCACCGAGTCGTGGCGCTGCAGGCTCCCGCGCGCCGTGGAGCGCATGACGACCAGGGTGCCGGAGCCGGCGGTGCGCACCACCAGCCGCAGCGCCCGCACCGGGGTCCAGCGCCGCCAGTAGCTGGCGGGGAAGGCGTTGAAGTAGGTGCCGAAGGACCGCATGGACTGCGCGGGGATCCGCACGGAGAGGCGGTCGCTGAGCTCGCTGACGTCGACGGAGGTCGCGCTCGCGGCGGGCTGGCCAGGGGCTCCCGCGTCGGACGAGTCGCCGCCGCCGAGGCCGAAGGCGCTGCCGCTCGCGCCGGAGCGCGCGTCGGAGGCCTCGATGTACAGCGGGGCGATGTCGGGGGACGCCTCGGTGGGCAGGATCAGGCGCTGCAGCACGCGCTGCGGCGCGGTCGTCTCGGGCGCGGCGTTCTCGGGGGTTGCCGTGGCGGCAGGGGTGGCGTTCATGGTGCTCCTCGTCGGCGGTCGTCTCGGGCCCCGCACTGCGGGGCGGTCGGGTCAGCCCCGCAGCAGGTCGGGCAGCTTGTTGTCGGCCATCGACAGGGCGGAGCCGATGGCCATGTGCATGTCGAGGTACTGGTAGGTGCCCAGACGCCCGCCGAACAGGGTGCGGGGTTCGACCTCGGCGCGCTTGCGGTACTCGAGCAGCCGCTCGCGGTCGGCGCCGGAGTTGATCGGGTAGTACGGCTCGTCGCCGGACTCGGCGAAGCGGGAGTACTCGCGCTGGATGACGGTCGCGTCCTTGGTGTAATCGCGCTCGGGGTGGAAGTGGCGCGGCTCGATGATGCGGGTGTAGGGCACCTCGGCATCGGCGTAGTTCATGACGGAGGTGCCCTGGAAGTCGCCGACCTCCAGGTGCTCGGTCTCCAGGTCGATGGTGCGCCAGCCGAGCTCGCCCAGGTCGTGGTCGAAGTAGCGGTCCACCGGGCCGGTGTAGACCACCGGCAGGTTCCCGCGCACCGCATCGCGGTTCAGCGGCTGGGAGGTGTCGAAGTAGTCGGTGTCCAGGCGCACCTCGATGTCCGGGTGTTCCGCCATCCGCTCGAGCCACGCGGTGTAGCCGTCGGTGGGCAGGCCCTCGTGGGTGTCGTTGAAGTAGCGGTTGTCGTACGTGTACCGCACCGGGAGGCGGGAGATGATCGAGGCGGGCAGGTCCTTGGGATCGGTCTGCCACTGCTTGCCGGTGTAGTTCTTGATGAACGCCTCGTACAGGGGACGACCGATCAGGGAGATGCCCTTGTCGTTGAGGTTCTCGGGATCCTTGCCGGCGAACTCGCCGGCCTGCTCCGCGATCAGGGCGCGCGCCTCGTCGGGCGTGTAGGCGGCCTGGAAGAACTGGTTGACGGTGCCGAGGTTGATCGGCATCGGGTACACCACGCCCTGGTGGGTCGTGTACACCTTGTGCTGGTAGCCGGTGAAGCTCGTGAAGCGGTTGACGTACTCCCACACCCGGTCGTTCGAGGTGTGGAAGAGGTGGGCCCCGTACTTGTGGACCTCGATGCCGGTGACCGCATCGGCCTCGGAGTACGCGTTGCCGCCGATGTGGGAGCGGCGGTCGATGATGGTCACCTTCGCGCCGTGCTCGGCCACCGCGCGCTCCGCGATGGTCAGGCCGAACAGGCCGGAGCCGACGATCAGGAGGTCAGGAGTCGACACAGGGGGTCCTTTCGATGCTGGCGGGTTCTCCGCCGGGGACTCGATCACAGTAGCGGAGGCGCGACCGGGGGACGGCTCCCCGCCTCGGCGCGCCGGAGCGTGTGGCAGTGGTCATGCGGTGCGGCCGTCGTGCTCGACGAAGCGCCGGTAGGCCAGGCGGCGCGCCCATCCCGGGGCGAGACGGTAGACGCCCCGCTCCCCCAGGTTGCGCAGGAAGCCGGCGGGGGTGGTCACGCGGTCCCTCACGAAGCGGCGCTGCAGGCGCAGGTCGCTCGCGAAGAGCCGCCAGCCGCCGCGACGGGCGAAGAGGTGCTCGTCCACGCGGTAGTCCACGAGCACGTCCGGGAGGTTCGCCATCCGCGCCCCGCCCAGCATCATCCGCTCCCAGAGCCAGTAGTCCTCCAGCAGGGGCAGGTCGCGGTAGCCGCCGACGGCGAGCACCGTGGAGCGGCGCAGCACCATCGTGGGGTGGTGGAAGGGGCTGTGCCGCGGGAGATAGGCGGTGATCTCGGCATAGGTCAGGGGCCGTGTGCGCAGCGGCCCCCGGCCGGGGGCGACGCGGTCGCTGAACTCGCGCATCGCCCCGCCCAGGAGATCGAGGCGGTCGCGCCGCATCCGCGGGATCTGGAGGGCGAAGCGCTCGGGGCGGCACAGGTCGTCGGCGTCGGCCCGGGCGACGAGCTCGTACGGGGAGGCCTCGAGGCCGCCCTGGAGCGCGGAGGCGACCCCGCGATGGGCGCTGTGGCGCAGCACGGTCGCCGGGCCGTGGGCGCCGGCCTCCACACGCTCCACCAGCGCCTCCAGCGGGGCGGGGAGCGGCCCGTCGACCGTGAGGATCAGCAGGTCGGGGCGGAGCTGCTGCGCCTCGGTGGCGGAGACGATCGCCTGCCGGACCCGGTCCGGCCGGTCCTTCGCCCACAGCGGCATGAGCACCGCGAAGGGCTCGGCGCCCTCGACCCTGCCCGCGGGGCGGGCGGGTGCCTCGTCCTCGGCGCGGCGGGCGGACGGCTCTCCCCCTCCGCCGCCGACGGGCGGGGCGGGCCGTGCGGGATCGGTCACCGGCCGGCCGCCCGTTCGATCGCGCGCACGTCCGCGGCGGCCTCGCCGTCCGCGGCGAGCACCGCCGCGGAGGG
>NZ_BCAK01000039.1:0-15545 GCF_001293905.1 Brachybacterium sp. SW0106-09 | reverse complement strand
GCCAGCCAGCCCCGGGCCGGCCACCACGAACACTTACAGCCGATTCACTCGCAGGCGTCACCCGTCGGCTCAGCCGCACGGCGCTGGGGTCCATCGATCTCCGTCTGATCGGAGCTGTCCCGGAGCCGGACGCCGCGGAGTTCCTCGAGCCCGGAGTCTCACCCCCGCACCGACCCCGGCAGGCTGTCCTGCACGATCGGGACACCGGACGCACCGAGAAGCTGCAGCTGGCGGAGATCACCCCGCTCGAGGAGTGGCGAGCTCTCCTCGCCGACCGAACCGGCATTCCCACACAGACAGGGGCCCTGGGATGAGTCGAGTCCATGCGAGCGCCGAGGACCTCGAGAAGTTCGCGCGTCGCCTGCGCGGGATCCAGGAGGAGATCGATCGATTCAACCGCGAGCTGGAGCGCACGTTGGAGACCATCGACTGGAGGGATTCGGTCAAGGACCGCATCGACGCGGATGTCCGCCAAGCGGTGAGCGGAATGCGCCGCTTCTCCGCGTCGCTCGGAGATCACGCCCGTCATGTCGACGTCAAGGCGCGTTCCCTGCGAGAGTTCCTGCGCTGACCATGTCGCAGGTTCATTCCAGCAGGCACGCTCTCGACCGTGCTCGGGCCGGGATCACCGCCTTCTCGATGGCGATGATCGCCTCCGATGCCGAGAACCGTCGTCACATGGCCCACGCCCGGTCCGAGGCGGATGCGGCACTCGATCGGCGCGAGCAGGACGTCCGGGGTGCGGAGCAGCTGCTGCGCGCCGCACGCTCCGAGCTGCACTCCGCCCAGGCCGAGCGCGCTGCGGCGGAATCAGAGTTCTCTGCGGCCCTCGCCTCGGTGCCGAGCGACAGTCGTTACGCCGCCGCGGCACGTGCACGGGTCGATCGCGCACGCGGCAGGCTGTCCGAGGCTCGCAGTCGCGAGCAGCGCGCCCAGCACGAGACGGAGGGGGCGCGCGCCCGGCTGCGTCGGGCCACGGACGCCCGTGATCGATGCTCTGCCGCCCGGCGGCGGATCCATGAGGCTGCCGCGCGCTACCGCTCAGCCGCCCTCACCTACGTCGCCGCGAGTACGGCCACCGTGAGCGCCGGCCGACGCACCCTCGGGCGTCTCGCCGGCATCCTGGACAAGTACCTGGCGATCGACGCCTACAGCTCCGCGGAGGCGGCCCCTGGGCGCTCCGGCACCGGCTCCGCGGGTGAACGCTCCGCGGGGAGGGGGTCCTCCCCGGCCTGGGTGGGACGCTTCGGACTAGATCTGGTGCGACTCACCGAGATCGAGGAGGTCTCCGCCGAACTCTGCACGGCACTGCATCGTTGGGATATCGAACGGTTCGAGAACGTGGTCGAGAAACTGCTCTCCGGGGAGAACTGGCAGCAGGAAGTGCGGGCCTCGGACGCGCGCGAAGGGCGCTCGGGGGAACGCACTCTCCGCGGAGTTGTGGACCGTCTCTGCCTGGACCCCGTCGTGCTGCGGGTCGGCTCTCCCATCACAGTCCTCTCAGGCCACGGCCACGTCGCAGCGGCTCGCCGCGCCGGCATGGACAGGATCCCTGCGCGGGTCCTCGAGGAGGACGCCCGATGAACGACATCCGCATGGCCGCCGCCTCCCTGCGCTCGGTCGGTGACACGGTCCACGAGGAGTGGGACGACGCCGCCTCCGCACGCTTCCGGCGGGACGTGGTCGCGCCGCTCGTCGCAGCCGCCCTCGCGCTCGCCCGTGCGCAGGACACCGCCCGCGACGAGATCGCGCGAGCGAAGCAGGAGCTCTGAGATCACCAGCATGCCCCACCTCTTCAGAAGGAATCATGAGCGAACAGCCGCCCCCTGACGTCCTCACGCCTCCGCAGAGGGATGAGTCCGCGCAGCCCACGGCCGAGCAGCGCCGACGGAGACGCCGGACGATCTGGTTGATCGTCCGGCTCGCGCTCCTAGCGCTGCTGATCGTGCTCGTGCTGTGGGGGGTGGTCTCCTGCGTCAATGCGCTCTCAGAGGCGATGCAGCCGACCGCAGCCTCAACTCTCGACGTGGTCACCGCAGCGACCCCGTGATCCTCGGTGCGGTTCGGGCCTACGAGCTCGCCTGGCTGCTGGATCAGCTGGGGGCGACGGAGCTGCTCTGACGGGCCCCGGCCCGGCGCTCAGCTGACCAGGTACCCGCCGTCGACCGGGATCTCGGCGCCGTTGACCATCGAGGCGGCGTCCGAGGCGAGCCAGACCGCGACGTCGGAGACCTCGCGGGGCTGGGCGAAGCGGGACTGCGGGATCCGGGCGAGCATCGGGGCGGCCTTCTCCGGCTGCTCGCCCCACGCCGTCTTCCCCATGTCGGTGAGCACCACGGTGGGGCAGATCGAGTTGGCGCGCACGCCCCGCTCCCCCAGCTCGAGGGCGAGGGTGCGGGTGGCCATCACCAGGCCGGTCTTCGCGGTCGAGGAGGCGTAGTGTTCGGCCAGCGGGCGCAGCGCGGCGGCGGAGGCGATCGTGACGATCGCACCGCCGCTTGACGCGGCCATCGCCGCGCCGGCCCGCGCCGCGAGCAGCGCTGGCGCGCGCAGTTTCACCTGCAGCGTCTCGTCGAAGTGGGCGGTCTCCAGCGTCTCGACAGTCTCCGGATGGGAGAGGCCGGCATTGTTCACCAGCACGTCCAGGCCGTCCATCAGCCCGTTCGCCTCGTCCCAGAGGCGGTCCGGGACGTCCGGGTCGGCGAGGTCCGCGGTGAAGACCGCCGTGCGGACGCCGTGCTCAGCGCCCAGGCGCTCGGCGGGCGCCTCGAGGGAGGCGCCGTCACGGGCGGTGAGCACGAGATCGGCGCCGGCCGCCGCGAAGGCGCGGGCGATGTCGGCGCCGATCCCTCGGCTCGCTCCCGTGATCAGGGCCTTCCGGCCGGACAGGGGTCGCTGCTGCGGCTCGGGGCTCATCGCCCCAGGCTACTCAGCGAGCGGGTGCTCAGAAGGCGGGGATGACTGAGCCGTCGGTGTAGGTCTCCTCGATGAAGGAGCGGACGTCGTCGCTGTGGAGCAGCTCGTCGAGCTTCACGAGGGCCTCGTTCTCCGCGTCGGCGGTGCGCACCACCATCATGTTCGCGTTCGGGTTGCCCTCGCCCTCCTCGATGACGATGGCCTCCTCGGAGGGGTTCAGGCCCGCCTCGAGGGCGTAGTTGCCGTTGACGACGGCGATCGCGAAGTCGGCGAGGGAGCGCGGGATCTGGGCGGCCTCGAGCTCGGTGAACTGCAGGTTCTTCGGGTTCTCGGCGATGTCGCCGGTGGTGGCCGAGGTGGGGGCGACGCCGTCGGCGAGGGTGATCACGCCGTTGGCGGCGAGCAGGTCCAGGCCGCGGCCGCGGTTGGTGGGGTCGTTCGCGATCGCGACCTCGTCCCCGTCCTGCAGCTCGTCGAGCGAGGTGAGGGTCTCGGAGTAGACGCCGAGGGGCTCCACGTGGATGCCCTCGAAGGCGTGGAAGTCGTAGCCCTTCTCGGACATCTGGCCCTCGAGGAAGGCGGGGGTCTGGTAGAAGTTCGCGTCGAGGTCGCCGTCGTTCAGCGCCTGGTTGGGCAGCTGGTAGTCGGTGTACTCGCTGATCTCGAGCGAGAGGCCCGCGCCCTCGGCGAGGTTGTCCTGGACGAACTGGAGGATCTGGGCGTGCGGGGCCGGGGAGGCGCCGATGCGGATCGTGGCCACGCCGTTCTCCTCCGTCGGCCCCTCGTTGCCGCCGGCGCCGCAGGCGGCGAGGGCGAGCGCGGCGAGGCCCGCGCCGGAGGCGAGCAGAGTGGTGCGGCGGGAGATGTGGGTCATGGGGATGTCCTTCTCGACGTGGGTGGGATGAAGCAGGTCAGCGGGCCGCGGCGCGGTGGTCGACGGCGCGGGAGAGGGCGGAGCCGAGCGCCTGGACGGCGATCACGATGACCACCAGCACGACCACGGTCGCGACCATGACCACGTTGTCGTAGCTCTGGTAGCCGTTGCGGATCGCGAGGTCGCCCAGGCCCTTGCCGCCCACGGTGCCGGCCATGGCGGTGTAGCCGATGACGGCGATCGTGGTGGTGGTCAGCGAGCCGATGATGCCGGGCAGCGCCTCCGGCAGCAGGACCTGTCGGATGATCTGCCAGCGGGTGGCGCCCATCATCTGCACCGCCTCGACCTTCCCGGCGGAGATCTCGCGCAGGTTGATCTCGATGAGACGGGCGAGGAACGGGATCGCGGAGATCGCGAGCGCGAACATCGCGGCGTTCGGCCCGGTCACGCGACCCACGATGAAGCGGGTGACGGGGATCAGCGCGATGATCAGGATGATGAACGGGAAGGACCGCCCGACGTTCACGACGAAGCCGACGACGCGGTTCACCCAGCGGGCGAGACCGCCGCGGGCGCCGGAGGTCTCGAAGAGCAGCAGGCCCAGCGGAACACCGATGAGGGTGGAGAACATCATGGTCCCCACGGTCATGTACAGGGTGATCAGGGTGTTGGACCACAGCGAGGTGTTGGAGTCCCAGGTGGTGAATACGGGGTTGTCGAGCCACTCGATCATGCGGTCACCTCCTTCGCGACGACGCCGGCGCTCTCGAGCTCGGCGAGGAAGTCATCGAGCCCCTGGCGGGAGATCGGCTGTCCGGAACGGTTGCGCAGGGCGAGCTGGACCCGCCCCACCTGGCGGCCGCCGATGGTCTCGATGGTGCCGGCGACGAGGGTCGCCTCGGCCTCGTACGTCTCGGCCAGACGGATCAGGTCATCTGTGGCGCGGAAGCGCTCGGAGTCGCCGTAGTCGCAGTTCACGACCAGCGCCTCGATGCCGGTAGGAGCCGGCGGGAGCGGGATCAGCTCGGCGCTGAGGGGGCCGTGCGGATCGGCGGCGACCTCGAGCAGGTCGCCGCTCTGGGTGATCCGTCCGTCCTGGAGCAGGGTGACGGTGTCGCACACCTCGCGCACCACGCCCATCTCGTGGGTGATGATCACCACCGTGATGCCGAGACGCTCGCGCAGGTCGGCGAGCAGGCGCAGGATCTGCCGGGTGGTGGTGCCGTCCAGGGCGCTGGTCGGCTCGTCGCACAGCAGCACCTTCGGCTCGGCGGCGAGGCCGCGCGCGATGCCGACGCGCTGGATCTGCCCGCCCGAGAGCTGCGCGGGATGGTTGTGCTCGCGGCCGGTGAGCCCCACGAGCTCGACCAGCTCGGCGACGCGGCGCTCGCGCTCGGCGCGGGGCACCCCGGCGATCTCGAGCGGGTGGGCGATGTTCTGGGCGGCGGTGCGGGAGTCCAGCAGGTTCGCGTGCTGGAAGACCATCCCGATGTTCCGCCGGGCGGCGCGCAGCTGGGCGCCCTCGAGCGCGGCGATGTCGGTGCCGTCGATCTCGACCCGGCCCGAGGTGGGCTTCTCCAGCCCGGTCAGGCAGCGGATGAGCGTGGACTTGCCCGCCCCGGAGCGACCGACGATCCCGTGGATGCGGCCCGGCGCGAGGTGGAGGTCGATCCCGTCGAGCGCGACGACGGGGTCTCCGCCGCCGGGTGCGGGGAAGACCTTGCGCAGAGCGTCGAGAGTGATCACCCCAGAATTCAAGCATCGAGCGCCCCGCACGCCGAGCACGCGTTCATCTGCCGCAACAAACGTCACAGACCTGCAGGTCCCCATGTGGACGGGGCCACGCCGTGCGGTCTGACATCTGTCATGGGCGGGCCGTGACAGACGCATCCCGGTCGATGACACCGCGCCCTGCCGCGCAGCGCCGTGCACGGGGAGGCTGGAACCATCAGCCACCCGGAAGGACCCCACCCATGTTCCAGGACCTCCTCGTCCAGCTCCACGACCTCGTCTCCGGCCTCGAGCCGTGGCAGCAGGTGCTCGCGCTCGTCCCCGCCGGAGCGGTCCCCTTCATCGAGAGCTATCTCGGCTCCTTCCTGGGTACCACCCTCGGCATCCACCCGGCCCTCGCGATCCCCGCAGCGGTGCTGGGGAACCTGGTGGCGACCTTCGTGGTGATCGCGCTCGCCGGCCGCACCCGGGACGCGATCGCCCAGGGTCGTCGGAAGCACGGGGGCCGCTCCGTCGAGGAGCCCAGCCCCTCCCGCTTCCGAGCCAAGGTCGCCGCGGCGATGGAGAAGTACGGAGTGCCCGGGGTGTGCCTGCTGGGGCCGTTCGTGGTCGCCTCGCAGATCTCCGGCCCCGCGCTGGTCGCGCTCGGTGCCGAGCGAGGCCGGGTCTACCTCTGGATGGGCGTCTCGATCGTCCTGTGGGGCATCGCCTTCGGCGCCTTCGGCGGCCTGTTCCTCGCCGCGATCGGCTGAGCGGATACGCTTCGCCCCAGCTCGTCGACCATTCCTACGCCGAAGGGAGAACCGCTGTGGAGACCCGCACCGCACGCCAGTGGAGCGTGTTCTACGCCTACACGGCGTGGTCGGTCGTGCTCATCCAGGCGATCTTTCCGCTGGGCGTCCTGCTCGCGTTCGGCACCCCGGTGCCCGCGCTGCTGGCCGAGGCCCCGGCGGCGACCGCGGTGCTGATCGTGCAGATGGTGGTCGGCGCCTGGTCCGGGCACCGGGCGCTCGCACTGTGGTCGGCGGCCGCGCTGCCCGAGGCGCGGGACCGCTGGGACCTCCCGCAGGTGGGCAGCATCCCGGCGGACCGCTCGCTGCTCGCCACCGCGGTGCCGTCAGCCGTCATCGTGCTGCTGCAGCTGCTCGGCCTCTCCGCGGCCCCGTGCTCGTCGCCTCGCTCACGCTGCTCGCCGCCGCAGCGCTCCTGCGATGGCGCTGGCAGATCGGGGCGGCGGTGGCGGTCGCGACGACGGTGATCGCGATGGCGTTCGGGCTCTCCGCCCCCGTCGCCTTCCCCACCGGCGCGCTGCTGCTCGCCGTGGTGCTCACGGTGCGGATCTCCCTGTGGCTGGCGGCGATGGTGCGCGAGCTCGACGACGCCCGCGAGGCGCAGGCCCAGCTCGCCGTCGCCGAGGAGCGGCTGCGCTTCGCCCGCGACCTGCACGACGTCACCGGTCGCGACCTGTCCGTGATCGCCGTGAAGACCGAGCTGGTGGCGCAGCTGGCCGAGCGCGGCGACCCCCGCGCCGCGGAGCACGGCCGGGAGGCGGCGCAGATCGCCCGCACCTCGCTCGCCGAGATCCGCTCGCTCGTGCGCGGCTACCGCGAGGCGGATCTCGCGACCGAGCTGCAGGGCACTGCATCCCTTCTGCGGTCCGCGCACGTGGAGGTCACGGTCCACGGCGCCGCCGAGGACGTCCCCGCGGCCCGGGCCGGCACCGCCGCCTGGGTGCTGCGAGAGGGCGGGACGAATATCCTGCGCCATGCCGACCCGTCGGCCGTGGAGATCACCCTCCGCGCGGGCGGCGTCACGATGGTCAACGACGGCGCGCCCGAGGAGGCCGAGATCCGGGAGGGCAGCGGGCTGACCGGGATGCGCGAGCGCCTCGAGGACGAGGCGACCCTGGAGGTTCGCCGCGAGGGTGGCACCTTCACCCTCGACGTCCGCTTCACCCCGACCGGAGGATCCCGATGACCGATGCCCCTGCTCGCCCGCTGCGCGTGGTGCTCGTCGACGACGAGCACCTGATCCGCTCGGCGCTCGCGACGATGCTGTCCCTCGAGGAGGACCTCGAGGTGCTCGGCGAGGCCGGGACGGTCGCCGAGGGCGCGCGGCTGATCGCCGAGACCACGCCGGACATCGCCGTGGTGGACCTGCAGCTGCCCGACGGCGACGGGCTCGAGCTGTGCGAGCAGATCGCGGAGGCCTCCCCCGCGACCCGCTGCCTGATCCTCACCTCGCATGCGCGGCCCGGCTATCTCAAGCGCGCCCTCGCACAGGGGGTGCTGGGCTTCCTGCCGAAGACGACCTCGGCCGAGCAGCTCGCGCGTGCGGTCCGGGCCGTCGCCGCGGGGCGCCGCGCGATCGACCCCGAGCTGGCCGCGGAGACGATCTCCTCGGGCGACTCCCCGCTCACTCCGCGCGAGGCGGACGTGCTCGAGTTCGCGGCCGACGGCGCCCCCGTCGAGCAGATCGCCCGCCGCGCCCATCTGGCCCCGGGGACCGTGCGCAACTACCTCTCCAGCGCCCAGGCGAAGCTGCAGGCCTCGAACCGGCACGAGGCCGCCGCGATCGCCCGCCGCCAGGGCTGGATCTGAGGCCCGCGGAGGCGACTCAGCCCGCCGCGCCCTCCGCGAAGCTCGCGTCGACGATGCCGGCGATGTCCAGCGGCTCCGTGTAGGTGATCTGCTCGGCGTCGATCCACACGGACTGCATCGCCTCGAGCTGATCGGGCTGCGGGGCGAGATCCGGCAGGTAGGTGTACATCGGGGAGGCCTTCAGCACCTCGATGTCCTGGCCGAGGGTGTCGGCGAGGATCTGGTAGACCTCGTAGGTCTGCTTCCCGTCGGCCGAGAGCTCCTGGGCGCCCTTGGCCAGCGCGGTGAAGAAGCCCTGCGCCTGCTCGGCGCCGACGAAGGTCTCGGAGTACATCACGCCCGTGCCGGTGGTGCCCTTGGCGGGGACCGCGAGCGGGGAGGCGATCCCGGCCTCCTCGATCGAGGAGGAGAAGGGGGCCGACGGGGTCGCCGCGTCGACGGAGCCGTTGGTGAGCGCCGGCTCCTGGTCGGGGGTGGCGAGGTTGGAGATCTCCACGTCGTTCAGGGTCAGCCCGCCCTCGTCGAGCATCGCCGCGAGCAGGTAGCCGCCGGTCGCGCCGGGTCCGCCGGCCACGCCGATGGTGCGCCCCTTGAGGTCCGCGATCTCGCTGACGGTGCCGTCGTCGAGGAGGTCCTGGCGGACCTCGAGCGCGGTGGGCGAGTTCTCGGGGTCGCCCGGGGAGATGCCCATGGAGCCGACGACCTTGAAGGCCACGCCCTGCTCGAGGGCGTTGAACATCCCGGCGCTGAACCCGGCGACCATCACGTCGAGCTGGTCGTTGGACAGCATCGGCACGCCGTCCTGGCCGGACTTCAGCGGGGTGAGCTCGAGGGTGACGCCCTCCTCCTCGAAGTAGCCCATCGCGTCGGCGACGTACAGCGGCGCGAACAGGGCCGAGGGCAGGTGGCCCACGCGCACGGTGCCGGCGGCGCCGCCGGAGCCGCCGGAGGAGTCCTCGCCGGTGATGGCGGAGCCGCAGGCGGTCAGGGCGCCGCCGAGGGCGGTGGCGGCGGTGAGGGAGAGAAGGGTGCGTCGTCGCATCGGTGCTCCTGGGGGTGCAGGTGGTGGGGTGGGAGGTGGGGGTCAGCGCTCTCGGCGCCAGGGCAGCAGCAGCTTCTCGGAGCGGCTGAGGATCGTGGTGACCAGGGCGCCGATCAGTCCGATGACGACCAGGCCCACGTAGAGCTTCTCCGGGATGAACAGCTGCCAGGAGTTCCAGATCAGGTAGCCGAGCCCGGTGGTGGTCGCGCCGGTGAACTCGACAGCGGTGACCACCACGACGGCGGTGCCGGTGGCGGTCTTCAGCCCGGAGAACACGAAGGGCATCGCCCCGGGCAGGATCACGTGGCGGAAGCGGGAGAGGCCGGTGGCGCCGTAGGCGGCGCCGGCCTCGAGGAGCTTGCGGTCGATCGCCCACACGCCGGAGACGGTGTTGATCTGCATGATGAAGAAGGTCGTGATGAACACGGCGATGATCTTCGGCAGCTCGGTGGGGCCGAAGATCATCAGCAGGATCGGGAAGATCGCGATCTTCGGCAGCGGGTAGAGCGCGGAGAACAGCGGGCCGAGCGCGGCGTTCAGCGCGCGGGAGGAGCCCATCAGCAGGCCGACCACGATCCCGCACAGCGCGCCGAGGCCGCCGCCGACGGCGAGTCGCATCAGGGTGGGCGCGGTGTGCTGCCACAGCTCGCCGCTGACCAGCATCTCCCCGCCGGCGGCGACGATGCGGGTGGGCGGCGGGAAGAAACGCGGGTCGATGATCTCCACGCGCGCACAGAGCTCCCACAGCACCAGCAGCAGGATCGGCGTCGCGATCGAGAGGACCAGGTCTCGGGTGGCCAGGCGCCGGTCGCGGGCGCGCTGCTCCCGGGCGGCGACGAGGGTGCGCTGCTCGCGGCCGTCGGCCGTGGTCGCGGGGTGGGGGGCGGGGGCGGGGGCGGTGCTCATGCGGTCTCCTCGGCGGTGCGCGCGTCCTCGCGCAGCAGGTCCCAGATGCGCGAGCGCAGCGCCGCGTACTCGGGATCGCGCTCGATCTCGAAGGAGCGCGGACGGTCGAAGGGGACGGTGATGTCCTCGCGGAGGGTGCCGGGACGGCCGGACATCACGATCACACGGTCGGAGAGGACGATCGCCTCGTCGATGTCGTGGGTGACCATGAGGACGGTCTTGCGCTCGGCCTCCCACAGGGCGATGAGCTCCTCCTGCATGAGCATGCGGGTCTGGGCGTCGAGCGCACCGAGCGGCTCGTCCATGAGCAGCACCGGGGAGCCGGTCGCGAAGGCGCGGGCGATCGCGACGCGCTGGCGCATGCCGCCGGAGAGCTGATGGGGGTAGGAGTCCGCGAAGTCGGTCAGGCGCACCCGGGCGAGCCAGTCGTCGGCGATGCGCCGGCGCTCAGCCGTGCCGGTGCCGGTCATCCGCAGGCCGAAGGAGACGTTCTCCCGCACGGTCATCCAGGGGAAGACGCCGTGCTCCTGGAACACGAAGGCGGCGGGGATCCGGTGGCCCTCGTCCGGCATCGTCACGGAGCCGACGGTGCGCTCCTCGAGCCCGCCCAGGATGCGCAGGAAGGTCGACTTCCCGCAGCCGGACGGGCCGACGATGCAGGTGAAGGAGCCGGGCTCGAGGGTCAGGGAGAAGTCCTCGAGCGCCCAGACGGGGTCGGCGCCGGAGAAGAAGACCTTCGAGACGTCCTCGGCGACGACGGCGCCGGGCGGTGCGGCGGAAGAGGCGGTGTGCATGCGTGCTCCTGGTCCCGGGTCGGGCGGCGGCGACCGGCGGGCGTGCGGGGTCGATCGGGGCGGGACGGTGCGGGCGGGCCCGCGGGGCCACTCTAGACGGCTGTCTCGGAGTGCGGACCCTCGATCTCGCACGCAGGACCTCTCGAGGTGGCGGCGACATGCAGTCTGCGGCGGATCCGCTCTCGCGGGGGCGTCAGCGCTTCCGACGGGCGCGGAAGAAGTCGCGCAGCAGGCCGCCGCACTCCTGCCCGCGCACCCCGGTGGTGAGCTCGACGCGGTGGTTCAGCCGCGGCTCGCGCACCAGGTCGTAGAGAGAGCCGGCGGCCCCTGCCTTGGGATCCATCGCCCCGACGACCACCCGCTGCACGCGGGAGAGCACGATCGCGCCCGCGCACATGGTGCACGGCTCGAGGGTGACGACGAGGGTGGCGCCGGTGAGGTTCCAGCGCCCGGTCGCGCGGGCCGCGGCGCGCAGGGCGAGGATCTCGGCATGGGCGGTGGGGTCCTCGTCGGCCTCGCGCCGGTTACCGGCGGTGGCGAGGACCTCGCCGTCGGCCCCGAGGACGACGGCGCCGATGGGCACGTCGGCGGGCTCGCGCTCGGCGGCGGCACGGGCCTCGGCGAGCGCGAGGCCCATCAGCTCGTCATCGCTCGGAAGGGATGCCGGGAAACCGGGTGGTGTCGGGGTGGCCGGGGCGTCGGTCATACGCTCATTCTCCCGCGCTCCCTGCCCCGAGCAGCCCGGGGCGCGAGACCATCCTCTCCCCCGGGCCGCCGGTCGGCCCTGCGCGGCGTGGCACGGGGCGCCCTCCGGTAGATTCCCTCCCATGCGCGTTCTGGAGATCGACCACCCCCTCGTCGCCCACAAGCTGTCGGTGCTGCGCAATCGCGCCACCCATTCCTCGGTGTTCCGCCAGCTCGCCGACGAGCTGGTGACCCTGCTGGCCTACGAGGCGACCCGCAACGTCGCCACCGCGCCGGTGGAGATCGAGACGCCGGTGACCACGATGACCGGCACCCGCCTGACGAACCCCAAGCCGATGGTGGTGCCGATCCTCCGCGCGGGCCTGGGCATGCTGGACGGCCTCACCCGCCTGCTGCCCACCGCCGAGGTGGGCTTCCTGGGCATGGTCCGCAACGACGAGACCCTCGAGGTCACCACCTACGCGAACCGTCTGCCCGAGGACCTCTCCGGACGGCAGTGCTTCGTGCTGGACCCGATGCTCGCCACCGGCCACACCCTCATCGCCTCCTGCGAGTACCTCCACGAGCGCGGCGCGAAGGACATCACGTGCGTGACGCTGCTGTGCGCCCCGGAGGGCCTGAAGGCGCTCGAGGAGCAGCTGGACCCCGCGATCGACCTCACCGTCGTCACCGCCGCGATCGACGAGAAGCTGAACGAGAAGGGCTACATCGTGCCCGGCCTGGGCGACGCCGGCGACCGCCTCTTCGGCGTCGTCGACTGAGAACGCGGCCACTGACCTGCACGAAGGCCCTCCGCGAGGGCCTCGACGCAGGACCCTGACGCCCCGTCGCCGTCCCGAAATGTGAACAGGCGCTTGCCCCTCGGGACGGGACGGGGCATGCTCGTAGACATGACCTCGATCGCCGCGCACCGCGAGACCGCCCCCCGGGTGGTCCGCTCCGGCATGCGCGCGATGATGTTCATGATGATGATGCCGATGATGCATCGTCAGCCGAGCCTCTGAGCGCTCACGACCTCTCCGAGATCGGCTGACAGGAGCCGGCCGGAGGGCGCGGGCTCCAGGTGCCACCGGGAGCACACCCCTCACCGATCCGCCCCAGGCGTCGATCACCCAGGGATCCCGGGCCCACCGCCCGCCGCGCAGGACGCGCCGCATCTCGGAGAACTCGCATCATGACCATCGCCCTGGATCGCCCCACCACCAGCACCGCCGCGCATACCCGGTCCGCGGCTCCCCGCCTGCAGCGGGTGGGCGGGACCGCCTCGCGCCCCGTCGTCACCGAGGACGCCGTCACCATCACGGTGTCGGTCTCCCTGCCCGCCGGGACCGGTGACGTCGAGGCCGCGCTCATCGCCGACGAGCTGCGCACCCGGGCCCAGCGCCTGGTCGCCGCCCGCGACGGCCGCACCACGGTCTCGGTGGACAGCCCCCGTCCCTTCGCCGCGACCGGCCGCGGCACTACCCGTCCCCTGCCGCCCCGCGCCCAGGGCGCCGCCGCGGTGAGCCCGCTGCGGCCGCGCCGCAAGGGGATCGTCTCCCCGAACTCGCCGGCGCGCCGCGACGCGGAGGCGGCCCGCCGCCGCCAGCTGCAGGCCACCGCCGTCAGCCCCACGAGCCCCTCGCTGGCTCCCGAGGACTCGCTGGTCATCGACCTGTTCGGCCGTCGGGTGCGAATCGACGGGCAGGATGTGGACTTCACCCACAAGGAGTTCGAGCTGCTGGCCAAGCTGGCCCGCGACTCGCGCCGCACCATCTCCCGCACCGAGCTCATGGAGTCGGTCTGGGCCGATGCGCCCGAGGACACCGGTGAGCGCACTGTCGACGTGCACGTGCGCCGCGTGCGCACCAAGCTCGGCCGCTACCGCCGCCTGATCTCGACGGTGCGCGGCGCCGGCTACCGCCTGGACCCGGGCAGCGACGTCGCGGTCCTGGGGTCCTGAGGCACGGAGGCGCCGGGCCGGGCGGGGTCGTCCCCGCTCCGGACCCGGCGCGCCGCGCTCCGGCCACGTCCGCCGCTCTGCGGCTGCGCCTGCCGTGCCCCAGCCGCGTCTGCCGTGCCGTGAGCTGCGCGGGACCGGCGGGGAACCGCCATGGAATGCGACGAGCGGCCCGGAACTCTCAGCCGACAGTGTCGGGGGCTCACGGACCGCTCGTCAGGCCTGTCGTCCGTCAGGGGTGGGTGCGGGCGAACAGGCTGGACGGGCGGCCACAGGTGGGGGAACCTGGCATTGTCGCCCGTCCGGCCGCTCCCCATGAGGGGGGTCTTGAGGAACGGCACATCTCTCAAATTTTCAATGTCTTCCGACGCTCGGAACACTACCAGCCGAACGCGGGGGTTTCATCCTCCGAAGACCGACTCCGTCCGTTCTTCACGTCACGCTCCCCGCTGGGGCTCGCGACGCCTTTCCGAACGACGTCGTGACACCGAGTCTAGGCCCTGGATCGCCGTCTGTAAACGCACGGGGATGCCCTGTTCTTGCAGGTGACGTGCAGGAAACATAGCTCGGACGACACGCCGGGAAAAGGTCGAGCGATCCCCATGAAAGCGTCAAGAGACGCGGTCGGAAGGCACTTCGCGGACGCGGCACCGTCGCCCGGCCGGATGGTCGGCGCTCCGGTCACCCTCGACGTCAGCTCCGCGCTCCCACCGTGCATGCACGGTTCTCCCAGCCGCACCTCAGGGGCGATTGGTCCGAGATGCCCGATCCCCCGTGGTGGGCGCTCGGAGATGGAGGGTGAGCGAGGTCGCGTCGTCGTGGCGCTTGCGCGGTGCCCGCTCCGGGTCCAGCGCGTCCTCCGCTCGCCGGATCGAGGAGATCACCGCCCGCGGAGCCGTGCAGAGGGCGCGAGCGAGCGAGACGTCGTCGTGCAGCCCCAGCAGCTCCACCGCCCGGGTCACGCCGTCGCTGAGCAGATGGACGGCCGCGAGGTCCGCGAGCGGGACCCGGCCCGTCAGCGCCTCGTCCGCGGCCGCCGGCTCGTGACGGGCGACCCAGAAGCCGCCGGGGGCGTTGCGGCACGCCTCGATCGCCTCGGCGCCGCGCTCGCGGCGCACCACCTCCTCGATCCGCCGGTCGGTCAGGCGCACGACGGAGCCGTCGCAGTGCTCCAGGAGCAGGGAGGCGTCGCAGAGCACGAGGTGCTCGAGATGCGTCCCGGTGCGGCGCACCGCGGCGACGGTGGCCGACGGGCCGCCCGCCTCGAGGTCGCACTCGTGCTCGTGCAGGGAGCGGACCTCGCCGATCGCGGCGGCGAGGGCGTCGGCGAGCGGGACGGCGGGATCCTGGGCGCGGGCGAGAAGACGGGCGGCGAGGGAGTGGGAGAACCAGGCGACGCCGTGGCGGCAGCCGGAGCGGAAGCGGGCGGGCACCCCGGCCCCGTCCAGGACCACGGCGACCTCGCCCAGCACCCCCGCCGCGTCCTCGTCCGCACCGGGCACGGCCGGGTCGCTGAGGGACGTGATGTGCACGCCGCCACTGTAGGCGCGGGAGGGGGCCGCCGCGCCCGTAGAGTGGTTCCGGACCTCTGCCGCGGACCCCGTCCGGCGGCGCTCAGCATGGAAGGGATGACCAGATGATCGCGCAGGCGCGCATCACCTCCGAGACGACCGCCACGGTGCATCTCGCGGACGAGTCCGTCGAGGTCTCCGGGGCCGACCTCCCCGAGGTCCGGGACCGGGTCAAGCAGGTCTTCATCACCTCCGCCAAGAGCGCCGACGAGGAGCTCGACGTGGTCATCGTCGAGCCCGACGTGCGTCACCACCTGCGCGTGGAGCCGAGCGGGCGGATCTCCCCGCGCGAGGCCGACGACCGCCCGCTCTTCGGCCCCGGGGCCGACGATCCGCTGATCGCGCCGCCGCTCATGGTCACCGGCGAGCAGGCCGCGGTCGACGCCGAGGGCGCGCCTGCCGCGCGTCCGCACCGCGCGCGCCGGCGCCGGGCCGCCGCGAAGCCGCCGAGCACCGCACCGGGCTCC
>NZ_BCAK01000038.1:0-15558 GCF_001293905.1 Brachybacterium sp. SW0106-09 | reverse complement strand
CCTCCTCAGGAGTCGCACTCACCCGTTGAGGCGGCCTCACTCGAAGCGGTCGAAACCTGCCACTCGATGTGGGTCCTGGCGGCCGGCCCCTCGGAGGAGCCCTGACCTCAGAGCAGCCCAGGCCTCAGAGCAGCCCGCGCACCTTCTGCACGATCGACTCGGTGCTGACCCCGTACCGGTCCGCGAGGGTCGGCAGCGCGCCGGCGTCGAGGAATGCATCGGGCAGGGCGATGGGGTGGATCTTCTCCCCCAGCCCGTGCGCGGCGACGGTGCGGGCGACGATGTCGAACAGCCCGCCGACCACCGAGTGGTTCTCGGCGGCGAGCACCAGGCGGCCCTTGCCGAGCTGGGCCAGCAGCGCCTCCTCGTCGAAGGACTTGAGGGTGGGGCTGTGCAGCACGGCGACGCCCACCCCGTCGGCCTCGAGCGAGGTGGCCGCCTCGAGCGCCCGCTCGACGAGTTCGACCCTCTGGACTGGGTTCTCGGCACCGCCGAGGAAGCCGCAGGATAGACCTGGGACAACATCGGTGTACCGGTTGTGAACGGTCTGGCATCCTTCGGCCAGGCGATGATCGACAATCCTGCAGCAACCGGAACAATGCTCCTCGGACTCGGCATGATGGCACTTGGAGCTGCGGGAGAGGGTGTCGGAATCGCGTTGCTTCCGACTGGGCTGGTCACCTTCGGAGGGGGAACCGCAGCCGGCGGCGTCGTCATGGTCGGATCGGCTGAACTCATAGCTGCAGGCGCTGCCGTCACGGCAGCCGGGGGCGGGATCCTTTTCGCAGAGGCGGTGAACAACGCTCAGTTCCCGGCGTCACCTCGCCAGAGAATGGGTCAGGCAACCGGATGGGACCGAGATCGGACTACGTGAGAGTTCACGCTCTGGAGGTCGCACGATCGACGTACGCCACCCTGATGGAACGACTGAGAAGGTGCACATCCGATGAGCTTGCATGGGGATGCTCTCAGCGATGCATTCGAGACCTTGCGCGGGCAATGGGTCGAAGCGCTGGACATCGATGCCGGACAGACTCGACTGGTCACTAGTCGTGGAGCCGTTCTGCACGGAAAGTCGCCTACTTCCGGAGGCGCACTGCTCACGGACGACAGTCGACTGCTTGGCTCTGTGATCACAGCATCAACGCTTGCCCCTGACGGTGTATTGACACTCGCTCTCGCGCGTCCCGACAGCGGCAACACGATGCTCATCACGACCCGGGCACCATGGGCTCTCGAGTTCCCCCTCGGTGCCGCGATCGCCGCACGCGCAGACGGCCACATAGGCCGCCGCCCGGCGACCGGACCTAGGTTTGCAACGCCCCAAGCCCTGGATGAGTGGGCGGCTTCTTCGCCAGACGAGGTCGAACAGGCCGTGCTCAATGCTGCTGCCGACGACTGGGTGAGTCCCGGCGACGTCGTCTCGGCACTGCTCCGCTCCGGAGTGAGTGATGATCGAGAGATCGAGCGACGCGGGATCGATGTCCTGGCACGACTTCTGGTTCGCGGGGACCTTGTGGCCGGATCGATCGACGATACCGGCTTCCACCCCGCGCCGGAACCAGTCGAGGCAGTCGTTGAGCACGTAGGCACCGTGTGGCAGGCACTGGGCGGACGCCGTCCCGGACCTGGACAGATCGGGTGGTTCGATCTTCCTCCTGAAGAGAGCGTCTGATCCGGTCGGAGGGATGCAGGCGATGCCCCTCCTCGGGAGTCGCACTCACCCATTGAACCGGCCCAGCCCGAAGCGGTCGAGATGCGCCACTCGATCCTCGTCCGGGCGGGCGGGGACGGGCCGGCCGGGGCCGCCACCGCCGCCACGGGTAAGATCTCCCGGGTGACCATCGAGGACCCGCGCTGGCTGACGCCCGAGGAGCAGGCCACCTGGCGGGCTCTCACGAGCCTCCTCGTGCGGCTGCCCGCGGCGCTCGACGCACAGCTGCGTCGCGACGCGGGGATCACCCACTTCGACTACCAGGTGCTCTCGCAGCTCTCCGAGCAGCCGGAGCGCCGCCTGCGCCTGCGCGAGCTCGCGGCGCGCGCGGACTCGAGCCTCCAGCGCCTCTCGCAGGTGGTCACCCGCCTGGAGACGAAGGGCTGGGTGGAGCGCCTGCCCGACCCGGCCGACGGACGCACCACCCTCGCCGTGCTCACCGACGCCGGCCTCGAGAAGGTCGTGGCCACCGCGCCGGGCCATGCCGCAGAGGTGCTCGACCTCGCGATCGACCCGTTGGGCGCCGCGCAGCTCCGCGCGCTGCGCGAGATCAGCGAGACGATCGTCGGCACGATCGAGCGGACGCGCTGAGCACGTCCTGTCGGGCGCTCGGCCGCTCGGCCTACGCTCTGCCGGCCCCCTCGCGCAGCACGTCGGCCGCGGCAAGCCCCGCCCCGGCCACGTGGGCCAGATCCGTCGCGAACCGCTGCGCTTCGGCGCCAGTGAGGTCGTGGACGGTCAGGCGGAGGTGCCCAGAGGGATCGGCGCCCGCGGAGCCCGGGGCCAGGCGGAACTCGTCCCCGGTCCGCACCCGCCATCCTCGCCGGGCGAGCTCCGCCGCGACCTCCCGGGCGGGGCGCGGAACGGGGACCCACAGGCTCATCCCGTCGGCCGCCTCGGCGGGGAGCCCGTGCGCCGTGAGCAGTGCCGCGACCTGCGCGTTCCGCGCGGCGTAGTGCTCTCCCGCGCGCTCGACGAGGGCGCGGGACGCGTCGTCGGCGAGGACCCCGTGGGCGAGTCGCTGCAGGAGGTGGCTGACCCAGGTGGTGCCGGGGCTGAGCCGCAGCGCGAGCCGGCTCGCGGTCTCCGGGTCGGTCGCGGCGACCGCGAGGCACAGGTCGGGGCCGAGGAACTTCGAGACCGAGCGCACCAGCGCCCAGCGGCGGTGCCCGCGCGGCAGCGGCGAGCGGAAGGGCCGACGGGAGAGGAACGAGTAGTAGTCGTCGAGCACGACGAGAACGTAGGGGTGCTCGGCGAGCACGGCCCGCAGCTCCTCCGCGCGGCGGGCGCTGAGCGAGGCGCCGGTGGGGTTCTGGGCCCGGGGCGTGAGCACGACGGCGCGGGCCCCGGCCTCGAGCGCGGCGCGGAGCCCGTCCGGGGTCATGCCCTCGGCGTCGACTGGGACGGGCAGGGTCCGGTAGCCGGCGTGGCGGACCGTCTGGATGCTGGCCAGGAAGCACGGGTCCTCCAGCGCCACGGCGTCGTCGCGGACGAGGGACTGCGCCAGCAGCCGCTCGATCGCGTCGACGGCGCCGCTGGTCAGCGTCAGATCCGTGTCGGCGCCGGTGGGCACGTCGGGCGCGACCCATTCCCGTGCCCAGGCCTCGAAGCCGGGGTCGATCACCGGTTCGCCGTAGAGCACGGGGCGGCCGACGGCGCCGGCGAGCGCCGGGGCGAGGTCCGGGATGAGGGCGGGGTCGGGGTTGCCGGTGCCGAGGTCGCGGAGCGTTCCCGCGGAAACGTCCGCGGCGCCCCGGCCGGCTCTCGCAGGAGCGGCGGACTCACCGGAACCGCCAGGGTCTCCGAGACCGCCAGAACCACCCGGACCTGCGGCGCCTGCGCGACCGGCGGGTTCGGTTTTCCCTGTGAGCGCCTCCTGGGCGGCGTAACCCTCCTGCGCTACGGCCTGCGGTCCGGCGATGCGGGTCCCGGCACGGCCCTGCGCGACGACGGCGCCGTCGCGGGCGAGCTTCCGGTACGCGGCGACGGCGGTGTTGCGGTTGACCCCGAGCCGCTCGGCGAGGGTTCGCACCGGCGGCAGCAGGTCGCCGGGGACCAGCTCGCCGCGGTCGACCAGGCCGCGCACGCTGCCGGCGATCTCCGCGGCGGTGGTGCCGGCGATCCGGTCGTCCGCACCCCGCGCAGCGGCGTCGGCGGTCTGCGCGGCCGAAGTGGTCTTCACGTGCTCGAGTGTAGGGTCGACTCGCAGTCGCTCAGTCGGCCGATCCCGGAGAAGCATCTGACGTGGGCAAGACGTAATGAGCAGCCCGCCGCTCACCTTCGAGCTGCAGCCTGCCCTGATCGACCAGGCGCTTCAGCGTCGTCCTGGCTTGCAGAGGGGTGACCTGACATAGCTCCGCCGCCTGGGACCGCGTGATCCTTCCGAACGCTTGCACGTAATCGAGGATCATGCGTTCCTGCTGCAGCGGGTCGGCGCCCTTCACCCGCACGTATGCTCCTCGGTCCTGAGCCAGGTCGTAGAAGCGAGCTGTCAGGTGGAACTGGCGGCTTCTGCCTTGACCTCGCGCCTCGAGAACGCCCTTCTCGACGAGCCGTCCTGCCGTGGTCCTCACCGCGGCCGGGTCGAGCGCGAGTTCCTCCGCGAGCTCCCGTGGTGAGGCGGAGCCCACGGCCCTGATCGAGTGGATCACTCGGAGCTCCCCCATCGTCAGCGCCGTCTGCCTGTCGTTCTCGAACGCGACGAGGAACCTCACGAGGTCGATGTCGGAGGATCCGAGGGGGACGGCGACCGTCACGCTCTCCGAGGTGGACCTCCGGTAGCTCGGGACATCGCGGCCGGCTCTGAGCTGGCTCTCGAACATCTCGTTGACTCCTTTGCCGCGCCGCTCCACGAGCCCCGCCCGTCGGAATGCCTCGGCCAGGATCGGGCTTCGAGCACGGGACTCATCAAGGATGTTCTCGATCGTGACCCCTTGAGGGAAGCCACCAGCGCTCGTGACCAGGAACTCGTCATCCGAGAGCTGGATCCGCACCGGCCCCAGCACCGAATAGTCGCGATGGAGCAACGCATTCGCGACTGCCTCTCGCCTGGTGGAAGACGCGATGAGCGGAAGGTCGATACGGTGCATTCCCACGTAGAGCTCCGCCGAATCGGTTCGCGCGTCGAGGAACTCATGAACTCGTTCGGCAGTCTTCAGGAGTCCCGCGACGATCCTCTCCTGGACTGCCGATCCTGCTCGGATATCGTGGACCAGCACCTCGGCCCCAGGTACCCAGCGGCGAAGAGACTCTTCTCTGCCGAAGAGCAGCACGGCTCCCAGGGAAATGCCGCCCGACTGCGGGAGCAGTCCGAGCGCCTTGATGATGTCCACATCCGAGAGCTCACCGTAGGGATCACCGGTCTCCCTGCACATCCGCCGGAATCGGTCGAACTCCAGTGGGTCGAGATCCTCGATGTCTGCATCCATTGCGCGAGAGGCGGCGAAGTCCTGACCTCGGGTCAGCGTGCCCAAGCTGACGATCTCGTGTGCTGTCATCGGGACGCATCCAGGCTCCCCTCGTGCATTGAGGGTCCGGCGCGTGAACCTCCCGGAGCGGGTTCCGACCGGACCGGGATCGGCCTTCGGGACATCGATGCGAACGATCTGCTTCCCCTCGAGCACCATGATGGAGATCGAGACTCCGTGCGCGGGCTCCGTGGTGTTCTGGATGAAGGCCGCCATCCTCGCCGCATCGGGAGGCCCACCGCCCGGTCCGGCTGCGCCGACGAGTGATCGATCGTCGTCAACTCCGACGAGGATCGAACCCCCTTGACCGTTGGCCATGCAGGCGACCGCTGCGGTCAGCGCGTCTCCCTCGAGTCGCCGCTTGAACTCAACAGTCAGGCTCTCCCCGTCGGCGATGAGCTGCTCGATCGTGCGCGCGTCCATGACTCCATAGACTTTCATACTTATGAACCTCCTGGATAGGGTCCATCTGGCTTCCATAAGTTATGAAGTCAATGCCTGCTCCCGCGCCTCGCCCCCCCCCGGGCGCCGCGCCGCTTCCCACCCGTGCTACGTTTTGGCCTAGATCAAAGTGGTGCAGGGAGGGTCGCGGCGTCAGGAGCCGTCGGCCCGCGCCGCGCGAGCTGCGAAGGAGCTCCCATGAGCGCCCCTGCCCCCACCCCGTCGAACGGCACCGCCCCCTCCACCGGCACCGGCACCGTCAAGCGCGGCCTCGCCGAGATGCTCAAGGGCGGCGTGATCATGGACGTCGTCACCCCCGAGCAGGCGCGGATCGCCGAGGACGCCGGCGCCGTCGCCGTCATGGCGCTCGAGCGGGTCCCCGCCGACATCCGCGCCCAGGGCGGCGTCTCCCGCATGTCCGACCCCGACATGATCGACGGGATCATCGAGGCGGTCTCGATCCCGGTGATGGCCAAGGCGCGGATCGGCCATTTCGTCGAGGCGCAGGTGCTGCAGGAGCTGGGCGTCGACTTCATCGACGAGTCCGAGGTGCTCTCTCCCGCCGACTACGTCCACCACATCGACAAGCACCGGTTCACCGTGCCCTTCGTCTGCGGGGCGACGAACCTCGGCGAGGCGCTGCGCCGCATCACCGAGGGCGCGGCGATGATCCGCTCCAAGGGCGAGGCCGGCACCGGCGACGTCTCCGAGGCGACGAAGCACATCCGCACCATCAGCGCCGAGATCCGGGCGCTGGCCGCCCGCTCGGAGGACGAGCTCTATCTCGCCGCGAAGGACCTCCAGGCCCCGTACGCCCTGGTCAGGGAGGTCGCGGAGGCAGGCGCGCTGCCCGTGCCGATGTTCACCGCGGGCGGGGTCGCGACCCCGGCGGACGCCGCGATGATGATGCAGCTCGGGGCCGACGGGGTGTTCGTCGGCTCCGGGATCTTCAAGTCCGGCGAGCCCGCGAAGCGCGCCGCCGCCGTCGTGCGTGCCACCGCCTCCTACGACGACCCCTCCGTGATCGCGGAGGTCTCGCGCGGCCTCGGCGAGGCGATGGTCGGCATCAACGTCGCCGACCTCCCCGCCCCGCACCGCCTCGCCGAGCGCGGCTGGTGAGCGGGGGCGCGACCTCCGGCCCGCGCATCGGGGTGCTCGCCCTGCAGGGCGACGTGCGCGAGCACGCTCGTATGCTCGAGCAGCTCGGTGCGCACGTCACCGCGGTGCGGCGACCCGCCGAGCTCGCAGTGGTCGACGGCCTGGTGATCCCCGGCGGGGAGTCGACGGTCATCGATCGCCTCGCCGGGCTCACCGGCCTGCGGGACCCGCTGCGGGAGGCGATCGCGGACGGCCTGCCGGTGCTCGGCACCTGCGCGGGGCTGATCCTGCTGGCCGCTCGGCTGCGGGACGGCGGCCCCGGTCAGGAGGCCTTCGGCGGGCTGGACGTGACCGTGCGCCGCAACGCCTTCGGCCGGCAGACGGAGTCCTTCGAGACGGATCTCGTGGTCCCCGCGCTCGAGGGGCCGCGGGCCGATGGGCCGCCGGTGCGGGCCGCGTTCATCCGCGCCCCGCTGATCGAGGAGATCGGCCCGGCCGCGGAGCTCCTCGCCGCGCTGCCGGACGGCCGCGCGGTCGCGGCGCGGCAGGGCCGGGTCATGGGGCTCGCGTTCCACCCCGAGTCCACCGGCGAGACACGCTTCCACGAGCTGTTCCTGCGGGTCGTGCGGGAAGGATGAGTAAGACGGAACGGTCGATTCGGCCTCATCCGACGCGATCGACAGGGTCCAGGACCTCCAGCCCGAGATGCGCCGCGACGTCTTTCATCGTCCTGTCATGGGTGGCGACGACGACCGGCTCGCCCAGGAGCAGCGCAGTGGCGAGGTGCAGCGCATCGAGAGTCTTCACGTGGCGCTCGATGGACTCGGCCACGGCATGCGTGTCGCGCCCGATCTCGAGCAGTCCCACCCGATCCAGGAGTGGCGTCCCGTCGACGAGGGACCGTCCCTCACGGCGGAGGACGCGCACCACCTCGGTGCGGAGCAGGCGGGAGGAGACGAGAGTCCCGGCCCGGTCCATCCAGGACTGGACGTGCGTGCGCTCCGGAACATCGAGGATCGTGCGGAGGGCGACAGAGGAGTCGAGATAGACGAGGTCACTGCTCATGACTCAGTGATCGCCGCGCATCTCGGCGAGGAACGCATCCGCCTCACTCGTGGTGTAGACGGGCCCGCCGACCCGCGACGGCCACGGGGACGGCGTCGACCGCGCAGGGGTGAATCTCCCCTGCCGCTCGAGCCTCGCCAGCACGTCTTCGGGTTCTCGGGCGCTGGTGACTCGCCACCGCGGCACGCCCCGCTCCGTCACGACCACGTCCTCCGTGTCGGTGACACGAGCGAGCACCGCGGCGGTCTGCTGGTTGAGCTCGCGCTTGCTGATCGTCGTCATGACCCTATTGTACTACCGGCGTAGGACGTCGTCACTGCAGGTCAGCCCTGCAGCCGCGGCGCTATCTCCCTCCCCCACGCCGCGACGGCGGGCAGGTCGCGGAAGTCCCCGGTGGGGGTGCGCATGGACTTCAGCAGCACGCGCTCGTGCAGCGGGATGCGGTCCATGAGCACCCAGCCGGGGAAGTTCTTCGTCGCGACGGGGGTGTGGTCGAGGGTCGCGAGGAACGCGTCGGTCGCCTTCTGCTTCCCGCCCTTGGCGGGGTCGGAGGCGGAGCCGGAGCAGGAGAAGAAGGCGAAGGGCCTGGTCGCGAGGGCGCCGGCGTGCTGCTTCGCCCAGGCCGCGGCGCTCTTCTCGATGGACTCGACGCGCACGCCCGAGCCGAGCACGACGGCGTCGTAGCCGGCCGGATCCGGCGCCTCCTCGAGGTCGACGAGCTCGCAGTCGAGTCCTGCCTCGCGCAGGGCGTCGGCGAGGGTCTCGGCGAGGGTGCGGGTGGCTCCGGAGTGGGTCGCATAGGCGACGAGCGCTGTCATACGAGGCATCGTGCCAGCCCCTCGGCCGCGACATGCGGGACCGAGGTCCGCCGCCTGCAGCCGCTCGTGCCGTGCATCGGGCATCAGGTGTCGATCTCCCCACCGGCCGACGCGATGGCCGCGGACGGCTCCGCTCAAGCAGGTCATCTCCAGATCACGATTCGGTGGTCATGACCTGCCGGTCACTGGATCGCCGCCGCACGGGGGCGGACAATCCCGTCATACGGCCCTGGCCGCCGTGGCCTTCGCCGTCTCCTGGAGGAGGCAGCCGTGAAGAAGAGAATCCTGTCCGCCCTCGCCTCGGGCGCGCTGCTGGTGGGGCTGGGCGCCATCGCCCCGGCCACCGCGTCGGCCGCGCCGTACTGCGGGATCCGCTGGGGGTCGCTCCCCGAGTCGGTCACCGCCACCACCTCGGCCCAGGTCGAGAACCTCCGCTCCGGCCACCACGACTGCTTCGACCGGCTCGTGGTGGATCTGGACGGCACCGTCACCGGATACTCGGTCTCCTACGTGAGCCGTGTGGAGCAGCTCGGCTCCGGGCAGGTCGTCCCGCTCTCGGGCGCCGCGGACCTGCAGGTGCTGGTCGAGGCCGCGGCCTACGACGACCGCGGCGAGGCGACCTACTCGCCGCGCACCCCGTCGCGCGCAGTGGACGTGACCGGCTATCGCACCTTCCGCCAGGTCGCCTTCACCGGCAGCTTCGAGGGGCAGACCCTCATCGGGCTCGGCGTCCGCGCCCGGCTCCCGATGCGGGCCTTCGTGCTCGACGGCCCCGGCGACGGCTCACGCCTGGTCATCGACGTCGCCCATCGCTGGTGAACTCCGGATCCTCGTCCGGGCCGCCCACCGGCGCCTCGTCGACCGGTCCCCCGTCGTCCGACTCCCCTGCACCGGCGTCCCCGTCCTCGGGGACGCCGGCGCTGCGCGTCGGCCCGGCGACGGCGCCCAGCAGGAAGGCGCCGACGAGGAGCGCGGCGCACACGATCGCCGCGACGGTCCCGCCCACCATCAGCGGGAAGTTCGCCAGCGAGATGCCGAGCACGACGAACAGGCCCAGCCCGCCGAGCCCGGTCGCGGCGAGGGTGACCGCGCCTGCCCGTCGGCCGCCCGAGGCCCGGGCCGCGCCGGGAGCCCATCGCACGCCGGGAGCCGAGTGATCGCCGGGAGCCGAGCGATCGCCGGAACCCCGTCGGCCGCCGAAGCGGAGCACCGCGAGCGCCGTCAGCGCCATCATCGCGATCACCCCGATCGCGCCAAGGCCGGAGTACCAGGTGTAGATCTCGACCACGGGGTCCAGCTGCGCGAGCGCCGAGACCAGCACGATCACGGCCGTGATGCCGGTGACGGACAGCGAGGCGCGGGAGGGGGCGCGATGAACCTGGTGCACCTGCCCGAGCGCAGAGGGCAGCACCCCGCGCCGACCGAGGGTGAACAGGTAGCGGGAGACGATGTTGTGGAACCCCAGCATGCACGCGAACATGCTGGTCACGACCAGGACCTGGGTCACGTCGCGCATGATCGGCGCGACCACGTCCCCGGCGAGCGCGACCACGACCGAGTCGGGGCTCGCCGCCGCGGCGTCGAGGGCGTCCTCGGCGCCGAGCCCGGAGATCACCAGCCACGAGGAGACGGTGCAGAGCACGCCGATCAGCAGCACCGCGACGTAGGTGGCGCGCGGGATGGTGCGCAGCGGGTCGCGGGCCTCGTGGCGGAACACGGCGGTCGCCTCGAAGCCGAAGAAGCCGAGGAACGCGAAGAGGAGCCCGAGCCCCGGCGCGCCCGAGAGCGCCTCGGCGGGGCTGAACGGGACCGGGGTGAGCTCGCGGCCGGAGGCCAGCACGCCGAGGTCGATCGCGAGCACCGCGAGGATCTCGAGCACCAGCACCACCCCGAGCACGGCGGCGGAGAGGTCGATGCGGCGATGCGCGAGCACGCCCACGACGGCGATCATCAGCGCGGAGATCAGCCACCACGGCAGCTCGATCCCGGTCCACAGGGCGAGCAGGTTCCCGGCCTGCACGCCGAGATAGCAGGTCATCGACACGGTCAGCAGCACGTAGCTGAGCAGGGCGACCGCCGCGGTGCCGAGGCCCGCCCGCCGCCCGAGGCCCTGGTGGACGTAGGCGTAGAAGGCGCCGGCGTCGGGGACGTGCGGGGTCATCCAGGTGAAGCCGACGGCGAAGAGCAGCAGGATCAGCGTGGCCGCGAGGACCATCAGCGGCGCGCCGATGCTCCCGGACTCCAGCAGGATCAGCGGGAAGTTCGCGACCACCACGGTGATCGGGGCCGCGGCGGCGACCACCATCAGCACGATGCCGGCCACTCCCAGCGATCGCGTCATCTCGGTGCGCACAGGGCCACCTCTCTCCGTCCACGGGCGCCCCGGGACGGGCGCAGCTGCTCAGGATAGGGCGCAGCACCCGGAGCCGAGCCGGGCGTCCACGCCTGCGACCTGCGCAGACGCCACCTCCCACGGTCAGGAGCCGCCGGCATGCCCTGCTTCCGACGCCCTGCTCTCGGCGTGACCTGCGCCCGTCCGCCCTCTCAGCGGATCAGCCGACGCTCCCGCGCGACCCGCAGCGCCGCGGTGCGGCTCTCGACCCCGAGCTTCTCGTAGAGGTGGACGAGGTGGGTCTTCACGGTCGACTCGGAGATGAACAGCCGCTTGGCCGCCTCGCGATTCGTCGCACCGGTCGCGAGCACCTCGAGGATCTCGGTCTCGCGCGGTGACAGGGCGGTGCGCGGCTCGGCCATGCGCCGCACCAGCAGCTGCTGCACCTCGGGGGCGAGCACGGAGCGGCCGGCGGCGGCCTCGCGCACGGCGTCCAGCAGCGCCTCGGTGGGCGCGTCCTTGAGCACGTAGCCGGTCGCGCCGGCCTCGAGCGCGCCGACCACGTCGGCCTCCGCGTCGAAGGTGGTCACGGCGAGGACCTGCACGCCCGGGTGCTGCGCACGGAGCTTCCGCGTGGTCTCGATCCCACCGATCCCGTCGCCGAGGTTCAGGTCCATCAGCACCAGGTCGGGAGCGCTGTCACCGGTGGTCGCCAGCCGGTCCAGCGCCTGCAGCGCCTCGTCGCCCGAGCCGACGTCGGCGACGACCTCGACCTCCGCATCGGCCTCGAGCAGGGCGCGCAGCCCGGCGCGGACGACGGGGTGGTCGTCGACCATCATCAGGCGGATGCTCACGGTCGGGCCTCCTGGTCGCGCAGCGGAAGCGTCAGGCCGACGGAGGTGCCTTCCCCCGGGGTCGAGTCGATCGTCACGGTACCCCCGGCCCGGTCCATCCGGGCGCGCAGCAGGCGCAGCCCGTCGCCGCCCTCGGCGCGAGCGGGCGCAGGGGCGCCGACGGCCGGCCCGGCGGCGGGGGCGTCCGCCGAGCGGGCGGCGGGGGCGGTGCGCGCGGCGTCGCCGGTGGCAGCGCCGCCGGCCGCCCAGCCCACGGCCGACGGGTCGAAGCCGCGCCCGTCGTCGACCACGTCGAGGCTCACCCGGTCCGGCCACCAGGCCAGCGTGAGCACGCAGCGCTGCGCCTCCGCATGCCGCTGCACGTTCGCGACCAGCGACTGCGCCGCGCGGTGCAGGGTCTCCACCTGCTCGGGCGCGAGCTCGATCGGGGTCCCGTCGACCCGCAGCTCCCAGCGGGTCGGCCCGCCGAGGGCCTCGACACGGGCGATCACCTCGCGCAGCGCCTGCTCGAGGGTGGTGCGAGGGGCGCGGTCCGCGAGATCGCGGACCAAGCCGCGTGCGTCGGCGAGGTTCTCACGGGCGGTGCGCTCGATCCGGGAGAACTCCTCGGCGGCCGACGGGTGGGCGGCGCCCGCGGAGCGGGAGAGCATGACGATCGAGTTCAGACCCTGGGCGAGGGAGTCGTGGATATCGCTGGCCAGGCGCTGCCGCTCCTCGGCCACGCCCTTCCTCCGCTCGGAGTCGGCGAGCTCGGCCTGGGCGGCGCGGAGCTGCGTGACGAGCACCCGGCTGCGATCCGTCTCGCGCAGCAGGCGCCGGTAGACGGCGTGCGCGACCAGGGAGAACACGGCGCCGATGAGCGGTCCGAGGATCTCGCCCACCCCCAGCAGGGCCTCGTCCCGTCCGAGCACCGGGGAGACGATCGCCCACAGGGTCACCAGCGCGAGCGCGAGGGGCCCGCCGACGGGTCCCAGCGCGAACAGGACCAGGAAGAACAGCGTGAACGCGATCCACACGAACGACGGGGAGACGAAGGTGGTCGCCATCCAGGCGGCGGTCAGCGCGAGCACCCACGGCGCCGACGGGAGCAGCAGGTCGGTGGTGTCGGCGCGTCCGGCGTCGCCGCGGCGCAGGGCCCGCTGCGAGCCGAGCAGATAGATCACGGCGAGCACGGCGGCGCACAGGATCGCGAGCGGCGCGGGGACTCCGTCGGCCGTGATCGCGCGGACCGCGCCCACCACCGGCAGCACCAGGAACGCGATGTGCATCGCGCCGCGCAGGGTGGCGGCGAGGGCGGTGGAGGTGTCGCCCGTCGGCGCGGGGTCCTCCCCGATCCGGGGACGGCCCGACTTCTGCTCCGGGACCGGCTCTGCGTTCACCCTCGACACTCTAGGGCCAGGCCCGCCCCCCGCCCCCGCTCACGGCATCGTCCGAAAGGACGACTCGGCGCTCATCCTTCGGGTGATCGGGGACCATCCCGCACAGGCGATGTCGCAGGCCGGGATCCGCGATGGCATGGAGCCATGTTCGTCGCACTCAAGGACATCGTCCACGCCAAGGGTCGATTCACCCTCATGATCGGGGTGATCGCCCTGCTCACGCTGCTGCTGGTGCTGCTGACCGGCCTCACCCGCGGCCTCGCCCACCAGAACATCTCCGCCATCCAGGACCTCCCGGCCGACGCGGTCGTGCTCACCCCCACCCTCGGGGACGAGATCTCCTGGTCCGACTCGCAGGTCTCGACCGACCAGGCCTCGACCTGGGAGGCGGCCGACGGGATCACCGCCGAGCCGCTGTCCGTCGGGCAGATGCGCATCGAGGCCGGCGACGCCGTGACCTCGCTGGCCCTGTTCGGCATCGACCCTGACGGCGAGGCCGCGCAGGCGCTGCCGTCGGCGCCCGCTCCGGGCGAGGCGCTGCTGCCCGAGGACGTCGCCGCCGACCTCGGCGTCACGGCCGGGGACACCGTGCAGGTCAACGGGCAGGCCCTCACCGTCGCCGGCACCGCGCCGACCTCCTGGTACTCCCACTCCCCGGTCGGCTACGTCGACGTCACCACCTTCAAGGACCTCGCCCATCAGGCCGAGGACACCGCCGGCTCCGCCCTGCTGGTCCACGGCGCCGGACCGGACGACGCCGTCGTCGAGCAGGCCGCCTGGGACTCCGGCACCCGCGCCGTGAGCGTCTCCGACTCACTCGCCGCGCTGCCGTCCTACTCCTCGGAGAACGGCTCGCTGACCCTCATCCAGGGCTTCCTCTACGGCATCTCTGCGCTGGTCACGATCGCCTTCCTGTCCGTCTGGACGATCCAGCGCACCCGCGACATCGCCGTGCTGCGCGCCCTCGGCGCGACCGCCCGCTACGTCCTGCGCGACACCGTCGGCCAGGCCGCGATCCTGCTCGCCGTCGGTGCGGCGGTCGGCGGGATCGTCGGCGGGGCCGGCGGTGCGGCGCTCGCGACCGTCGCCCCGTTCGAGTCCTCGGCGGTGACCGTGCTGCTGCCCGTCGCGGGAGTGCTCGTGATCGGCCTGCTCGGCTCCGTCCTCGCCACCCGGCGCGTCACCCGTGTCGATCCGCTGCTCGCCCTCGGAGGGAACTGAACCCCATGACCATCACCGCCGGCACCAACGCCCCCAACACCACCACGACCGCCCCCGCGCTCTGCGTGCGGGACGTCACCGTCACCTATCCCGACGGCAGGAACCCCGACGGCAGCGAGCGCCTGAACACCGTGCTGCACCAGGCGAGCCTCGACGTGGCCCGCGGCGAGTTCGCGGTGATCCTCGGTCCCTCCGGCTCGGGCAAGTCCATGCTGCTCAGCGTCGCCGCAGGGCTGGTCGTCCCGGGCTCCGGCTCCGTCGAGATCGAGGGCACCGACCTCACCGCCCTGGACGAGAAGCGCCGCACCGCTATGCGCCGTGACCCGATCAGCGTCGTCTTCCAGCAGCCGAACCTGCTGCCCGCCCTCACCGTGCGCGACCAGCTGCTGGTCACGAAGCATCTCGCCGGCGTGCGCGGTCGACGCCTCCGCGCCGAACGAGACCGCGCCGAGGCGATGCTCGAGCGCGTCGGGATGGGCCAGTACGCGGACCGTCGACCGCACGAGCTCTCCGGCGGTCAGCGCCAGCGCGTCAACATCGCCCGCGCCCTGTTCACCGATCCGGCGGTGCTGCTGGTGGACGAGCCGACCAGCGCCCTGGACCACGAGCGCTCCCGCGAGGTCGTGGACCTGCTGGTGGGGATCACCCGCGAGCTGAAGGTCGCGACCGTGATGGTCACCCACGACCGCGAGTTCGCCGAGGACGCGGACCGCGTGATCACCCTGCGCGACGGGCAGGTGGAGGACCCAGCCGTCTGAGCCGCGGCGCCGCACGGGCCCCGCTGTCCCTCGACATGCCGACGCCGACGCACGACGGGTCCGGGCCGCCGTGCGTCGGCGAGGTGCCGGTGACCCTACTCCAGCGCGCTCCCGGCGTCAGGAGGGTCGGCGAACGGGTTGCAGGAGGCCTGGTCCGGACGGGGTGTCGGCGGACTGCCGGAGCGGCGCGAGCGAGTTCGCGCGACGCAGGACGCGGCTGTGCGGGGATCCCCGGCATGACGCCGGCCCGCGCCCCCTGCGTCAGGGGACACGGGCCGGAGCCAGCTGTGCTCAGGCCCGAGGGATCAGGCCTGCGGCACGACAAGACCGGACGCGGACGAGCGCGCGGCCTCGAAGCGGGCCTGGACGTCAGCCCAGTTCACGATGTTCCAGATCGCCTTGACGTAGTCC
>NZ_BCAK01000037.1:0-24409 GCF_001293905.1 Brachybacterium sp. SW0106-09 | reverse complement strand
CCGCTCCACCGGCGCGCCCACACTCAACTCTGAAGAGCCCGTATACGCCGCCGACCTCGCGACCTCGGAAGCGTGCCGATCACCCTGCGAATGATGCAGATCATCAGCGCCATCGCATCCACGGACACGCGCGACGACCTCGCATCGGCACCCTGACGCGCCCGCTGACGGACAGCCCCTGACCCCAGGGCAAAGGAGTCAGGGCCTGCCCTGTTCGAGGAGGTACTCCCACTCCGACGGCTCAACCTCCCGCCACTCGAGCCCGGCACCCGGTCAATGTCGATGACGAACTCGCTCTCATACCGCGTCTTATGAAACGCCGCCAACACTGCCTCCCGCAGCGCATCCGTCTCGAAGATCCGATGCTGACGGTCCCCGAACGCACCCACGCTGCTGACGAACCAGTAGGCCCGCTCGAAGCTCGCCGCAGCACTTCGTTATCCTGCTCCGGCAGCCGGTTCCGCTTCCGTAGATCTCGCAACTCCGCGGACTCCGTTGACGTTGCCCTGGGACGGTTGCCGTCTTCGACATCGGCCTGACGTAGCCAGTTCTGCAGACACGTCTCGCTGATCCCGAAGTCGGTCGCGATCTGGTTGAGCCGTCGGTTCCCGCACATTGGGTCGTGGTTCGCTCTTGCGCCCCAGTCATGATGTCGGTGCCCCCGGCTAGCATTATCACAAGCCTGGGGTCGCGCCCGACGAGTTCCGGCGGAGAGGCAGCACATGGACCAGTCTGAGGGGCTTCCAGCCCGCGGTGTGGTGTTCTGGCCGGTTGGGACCGGCGACAGTACGACTGTAGTCATCGACGATCTTGTTGTGCTGCAGGTCGATCTGCATGACATGGCGAAAGCAGATGACGAGGCCACGCCGGAGGTCGCGGTGGTTGACCGGCTCGTTGACGCGTTGCCGGTGGTGGATGGTGTGCCGTACCTGGCGACCTTCGCGCTGACGCACGCTGACAAGGATCACTGCCTGGGCTTCGCGGACTTGCTGGAGCGCGTCAGGATCGGCGAGTTGTGGTCGACTCCCCGCCTGTGGCGTGAGTACAACGATCCCGACGCTCCAGATCTGTGCAGCGACGCGGTTGCGTTCCGGGAGGAGTCAGAGCGACGCATCGCGGCAACCATGGACGCTGTGAACGCTGGCGGCGTCCCGGCGAGCGGTGATCGTATCCGGGTCATCGGATACGACGACGAACACAGCTCCCACGCCTATGACGAGTTGCCGGATGCGTACCTCACGTGGCCGGGCCAGTCGTTAACCGTGCTTGACGGGTACGAGCGCGCGGGCGTGTTCGAGGCGTTCATCCACGCGCCGTTCAAGGACGACGCGGCGGCGGCGCGGAACGAGACATCCTTGTCGATGCAGGTCACCTTGACGGACCAGACTGGCGTTGACGGCAAGGTGCTGCTGTTCGGCGACTTGGCCCACGACACGATCATGAAGATCTTCAACTACAGCGAGTACAACCACCGCGAGGAGTACCTCGCATGGGATCTTCTTCTGGCACCGCACCACTGCTCCAAGCGCGTGATGTACAAGAAGGATCTTGACGGCAACGAACAGCTTCAGATGGATGTGCTCAACGCGTTCGAGTCCAACGCCCGCCCGAACGGGACTGTGGTCTGCAGCAGCGCCGTGTTTCCCGACGTGGACGTGGACGGACACAACCCACCGCACAGGATGGCAGCAGACCGGTACGCAGAGATCGCGGACGAGGTTATCTGCACTATGTCGTGGGTAGATGAGGCAGCGCCGTCTCCGGTCGTATTCGGTGTCGACGCGGCTGGCGCACGGGTCATTCGGGGCGACCTCGTCAGCAGCGCGGCGACCGAGGCCAAGGTCGAGCTCGCAGCTTCGGCGACTGGTCGCAGGTTCGCTGCCATCACTGCAGCCGCTGTCGCTGTCGGGAACGCAATACCAGCCGCTACAGCCAGCGCTGCGCCTTTGGGTGCCGGCCCGGAGCGCGTTGACGCGGCGGTCGCTGCCGACCGAGGCGGCAACAGCGCCCCGGAGACGCCGGTCGGGTTCGGCCGTTGAGCGGGCTGGCCCACCGGCAACTTTCCGACCTTGCCGAAGTCAGCGGTGGTGCGATCCAGCTACTGGAGGTCGAGCATGATGAGAAGGGCCTGACCACCTTCACTGTCTCACTTGATACGTCCGGGATCGTGACGAGTGAGCCGGGAATCCGCGTGCGCGCCCGCGAACGATTCGAGATCGTGGTCGGCTCGTCCTTTCCGTACCTGCACCCGGATGTCTATGTCACGCACCGCCGCTGGGCGGGGACTCCACATGTGCAGTGGGGGCGCGTCCTGTGTCTGTATGCGGCTCCCTCCGTGGAGTGGAATCCTGCGGACGGGATGCGCGGTCTGATCGCGCGACTCAACCTGTGGCTGCAGCGTGCCGCGGCCGGCGAACTCGATCCGGCCGGCCAGCCGCTACATCCGCCAGTCGCTTACAGCTCTTACAAGAACGGCTGGGTAGTTGTTCGACCCGACTTGGGTGACCTGGTTCCTTGGGCGGAAGCGGAACCCGACTCTGCGAGAGTGCGCCTTCTGTACGCCTGGTGCGCGCAGCATGGCGGACGGATTGACGTTCTGGAGTGGCTGACCGGGCAGCAGGTCTACGAACGGTTCGTGGCGCAGCAGCTGCCAGCGCGCGACGACCACGGCACTGCTCTCTTCGCCGCTCCGCTGGTGTTGATCAGCGACACCCTCGACATGGAGTACCCCAGCACAGCGGAAGCCCTCGCCACGGCTCTCGACAGCTACGGGTACAGCCGCGATGAACTGCTCAAGGCCTTCGTGAACGCCCGCACCATCAACAAAGCAGTCGGCGTCGCACTCGACGGAGACGGCGCCGTACCCGCCATGATGTTGCTCGGCACACCCTCCCGCCGGCTTGAACCAGATCAGCCACTGGCCCACATCGCGGCCTGGCACCTGGACGACCTTGGTGAGCAGATCACCAATCTACTCCAAGACGTCAGCCCCGAACACGCCGATCTCACCCAACGAGTACGAGACCTGGCAGACACCTGGCTGGGCCTCGCCAAGATTCAGTGGATGGTCATTCACGAGACCCGATCGGAGGTGACACGTCGCCGCGACTCCGGATCGCCGGCCCGGTGGCTCGCGGGGCGCAACGTATTGATCTTGGGCTGTGGAGCACTCGGGGCACCGATCGCTGAACATTGCGTACGCGCCGGAGTAGCGCAACTACACGTCGTCGACAAGGGTGCCGTCACACCCGGAATCCTGGTCAGGCAGCCATACGAGGACGCGGACATTGGCTACAACAAGGCCGAACGATTGGCGCAGAGGCTAGGTCGTATCCGCCGGGACCTCGCGGTCACAAGCGCACGGGACAATATCGTGACTGGCACGCTCTCGGCCCCTGAATCGCTACTCCAGTACGACCTCATCGTCGACGCGACGGCCGACGTGGGAGTGCGGGTCGGGATCGAACGAGCACGTGCAGCTACACGCGGACAATGGCCACTGACGATCAGCGCGCTGTTCGGGCACACCGCGCAGCGAGGCATCGCCACGGTATCGATGCCGGGTGCCACCGGAAGTGGCCACGACATTCTGCGGCGCGTTGCCATCGACACCGTCACTAACTCGCCAGCGGGCTGGAGCGCCATCGCAGAAGACCTGTTCCCGAATCCGCCGCGCACTGATCGGTTCTTCCCAGAGCCAGGCTGCTCAGCACCAACCTTCACCGGAGCAGCAAGTGAAGTCACGTCGCTTGCGTCCACGCTGTTCTCCGCGGCCCTGGCCGCCGTTGCCGACGCGAACACAGCGCCGATGTACGCGATCGGCTGTGATCTAGCGCCCACAGCTTCAGGCATCCGCCCCGTGCCGCTGAGCTGGCAGAACGACATCACACTCACGGACCACACCGGCGAGTACGAAGTCCGCATCAGCGAACGGGCGCTTGCCGAGATGCGCACCGAGGCACGGCGAGGACTACGAGTACGAGGGATGCGAGTCGAGACCGGTGGGATGATCCTGGGCAGCCTCGACGAAGCCACCCAGACCGTCTACATCGACGCCGCTACCGGCCCGTCGCCCGACAGCCACCTGTCAGCCGCGTACTTCGACCACGGCATCGAGGGCACCCAAGACATCGTCACGAGCATCCGCACCGCGACCGTCGATCGGATCGGATTCGTCGGCATGTGGCACACCCATCCGCACGGACTCGCCGCCCCGAGCCCCACCGACGAGGCCGGCATGGCCGACATCGTGTCGCCCGACGGCACTGGGCGCAGAGCCGTCATGCTGATTCTCGGTGGCAGGGAAAGAACCTGGTGGAGCTGGCTGGAGACAGGAACACCGCCGGATCTCTACGTGCGCGTGGTGAGCCGCGCGACCACAACCCGACCTGAGACGCCGATGGCGCTCCATCTCATCTCGCCGGGCGCGTGGTTCCCCGGCGGTTACGCCTACCCGAGCCAGAGAACTTCTGACGAAGAACAAGAAGCTCCAGGTGGTGACCGATGACTACAAAAATCGGTCTTGCCCTCTCCGGGGGAGGGTTCCGTGCCACAGCATTCGGTCTCGGTGCTCTCCGAGCCCTCCATGACCGCGACGTCCTCGAGAAGGTCAATGTCGTGTCAGGCATCAGCGGCGGCAGCCTCCTGACTGCCATGTGGGCATACGGCCCCAAGCGGTTCGATGAATTCGACGACACCGTCACCGCTCTGCTCCGAAGGGGCCTACAAGCCGAACTCGCGCGCCGCGCATTCACACCACGCGCCGCCTGGCGAGCAACACTGAGCACAATGCGTGCTCTCGGCACTCGGCAAGGTCGCTCGTACTCCCGCACGGACGCACTGGTTGAGGCACTGGCGTCGCGCCCCTTCGGCGCCCAGAAGATGACCGAGGTCAGGCACGCCGGCCTGCACACTGTCATCTCCGCGACCGACATGAGAACCGGTAACGCCGTCAGGTTCGGCAGCGCTCTGAGCGCCTCTTCCCCCTACGGGAAGATCGTGGATGAGGTGACCGTCGCCGAGGCCGTCGCAGCCTCAGCAGCCTTCCCCGTCCTGCTACCCGCCTTGCATCGCCGATACATGTTTCAACGAACCGACGGCACGCGCCACGACGAAGAGCTGGCCATGACCGACGGCGGTGTCTACGACAACCTGGGCCTCGCGCCTCTGCTGCCCGGCCGGTCTGCCCGCTACAGCCCTCATGTTTACGACCTCGACTACATCATCGCGGTCGATGCTGGTCGAGGTCGCGGTGAACGAACGCCAGCTCGCTTCCTCACGGGGCGACTCACGCAGAGCTTCGACATCACTCACACGAAGTCGCAGGACGCTGCCCGAAGCCGAATTCACTCGATTGGACAGGCAGCGGAGATCAAGGGATTTCTTCATGTCTACCTCGGCATGCATGATGACCGGCTCCCAACCCCGATGGCCGACCTGATCCCACGAGGCGCGGTGCACGCTTATCCCACGAACTTCGCGGCGATGACCAAGAGCGACCTGGATGCGATCGTCATTCGCGGTGAGCAACTGACACGCTCACTGATCAACGCGTACACACCCGCCCTCGGCGCATGATGCACGTGCAGACTCTTGGCGGTGGCGATCCCGCCAGGTGTGGAGCGAAGGGTGACTGGTCGAAGTGGACCAATCAAGTGACCAGCAGCCTACAAACCCTGCAAAACGAGATGCTGAGAGCAAGCGACTGAGACACAAAACCGCAGGTCAGGGGCGGCAGAGCCGGCAGCTGGGGGTCAAAGAGCCGTATGGCAGCCCCGGGCTACCACGCCCACCATGGATCGCTCCACGCCCCTGAGGTACGCGATCACTCCCTGACGCTCGAAGACGTAGACGGGAACAGCGGCGGCCGCAGCTCCACACCATGGGACCGAAGATACCGGCCCACCGTGCCCGGCGCGGCGCCAAGAACAGCGCCGACCTCCGCGAGCGTCTGACCGGACAGGTACAGATCTCGGGCTCGAGCGACCTGTGCATCATCGAGACCCAGGCGGCGCAGGCGAGCCCCGGCCCTGCGCAAGTGCCTCATCACCGCGGACCAATGAAGTCCGACCTCACGACCCACGTCACGCGCCGACGCACCTGCCTCGTAGAGCCGACCATCCGCGCGACCAGTTCAGGGGTGACCGAGGTTTGAACCCTCCCAACTGACTCGACAACCGGCCCCCGAACGTCCGAAATCGGCGTCCGAACGGCCGGTGTACGCTCGACTAGATCAGCCGAACTCGCCCGTAAAATCAGGTCAAGTCCCTTTGGGTGGTGGCTTTCGGGTCAGGCGGTCATGAGGAGCTGGCTGGCGGTCTCGGGGGTGTCGGTGGTGAGCATGTCGGCGAGGCGGCGGAGGGAGATGTCACTGATGTAGCGGCGTTCGCCGTACTGCCATTCCTCGTGCTGGTCCTGGAGCACGGCCCCGACGAGTCTGGTCGCGGAGTCTCGGCTGGGGAAGATCTGGACCACGTCTGCGCGGCGCTTGATCTCACGGTTCACGCGCTCGATGGGGTTGTTCGACCAGATCTTGCGCCAGTGCTCGATCGGGAACGCAGCGAACGCGGTCAGGTCCGCCTCGGCGTCCTTGAGCATTGCCGCGATCTTCGGGAACGAGCTCTCGAGCGATGCCGTGACCTGCTGGAACGAGTCCCGGACGGTCTCCGGGCTGGTCTGGGCGAAGATCGTGGAGACCAGGGCGTTGACGGGCTTGGAGCGCGCAGAGCCCAGCGTCTGGGTGATGTTGCGAGCGAAATGGACCCGGCAGCGTTGCCATGACGCGCCGGGCAGCACGGCTTTGATCGCGTGCTTCAACCCGGAGTGCGCGTCGCTGGTCACCATTAGCACGCCCTCGGGCGCGGCGGGCGTGGAGATCGTCAGACCGCGTTCGCGCAGGCTGCGGAGGAACTCGGTCCAGAAGTCGGTGGTCTCCGCGTCACCGATCGCCATGCCGAGCACTTCCCGATGACCGGTCGCGGCAACGCCCGTGGCGACCACGACGGCTTGGGAGACGACGCGCCCGCCCTGGCGGATGTCGAGATAGGTCGCGTCCAGGAACAGGTAGGGGAACCAGGTGTGGTCCAGGCGGCGGTGGAGGAACTCCGCGACGACCTCGTCGATCTCGCCGCAGATCCTCGAGACCTGGGACTTGCTGATCCCGGACTCGTTGCCCAGCGCCCGCACGAGATCCTCGACTTTCCGAGTGGAGACGCCGTCGATCCAGGCCGTGCAGATCACCGCCCAGAGCGCTTTGTCGACCCGGCGACGAGGATGCAGCAGCGCGGGATAGAACGACCCGGCCCGCAGCTTCGGAATCGCCAGATCCAGCTCCCCGGCCGGGGTGGCCAGACGTTTTGCCCTGGTGCCGTTACGGCGCGTCGAGCGAGACGGGGAGCGTTCGTAACGGTCAGCACCGATCTTCACAGACGCTTCGGCATCGATGAGGTCCTGGAGCCCGGCCTGGAGAAGCCGGCGGAACAACTCCTCGTGAGCGAGGTCGGGGTCCTCGAGCAGTTCACTGACGAGAGCAGACAGGGCAGACTGGTGACGGGTCATCGCGGGTCCCTATTTCTTGGTCGATTTGGGAGGTCCCGCGATGACCCTTCATCGCCTACCAGCAGCTCCACGCCACCCCGGGATTGCCACCACGCTAAGGGACACACCCTAAAATCAAGGTTCTCAGCGCGCGGGACGAGATTCGAACGTCCTCCAGCAAGGAGCACCATCTGCAGCAGCCGACATGGACCACGACGAGGTGACCATGATTCGCCGACGCCTCGCACAAGACGCTCCGCAGATACCTGTTGGCCTGGGTCGACGTGCTGATGATGAGGCGCCCCCGCCCGACCTGCCCGTCGGTCGCCGTGCGATCACCCGCTTGACGGTATGAGGCCCGCCATATCGACTGAGCGTCACAGCTGATCCACCGGTGGCGTCCGGGGCGATGACGACCCGGCGCCCTCCCGGCGCGCCGGTACCTGCCGTCCGATGAGGGACGGTCCGGGCCCATGTCGGGCGGTTCCCGGACAGGAGATCCTGCAGTACTTCACCTCCTACGGCTACCGGGGGATCTTCGGCACCGGCCTGCTGGTGCTGGTGCTGATCTCCTACGTGTGCGTGGAGTTCTTCCTCGTCGGGCGGAAGCACAGGTTCGACAAGCCCTCGCGGATCTTCTCCTACTACTGCGGCAGGTACCTGGGCACCTTCTTCGACTGGTTCTCGATCCTGTTCGTGTTCCTGAGCTTCACCGTGATGGTTGCGGGCGCGGGCGCCGTGTTCGAGGAGCACTACGGCCTCTCGTAGTACATCGGCGGCGTGGCGCTCGCGGTCGTGGTGGGGCTGACGGCCTGGTTCGGGCTCTCGAGCCTGGTGGACGTGATCGGCAAGATCGGCCCGGTCATCGTGGTGATCGCGATCGCGCTGGGCATCGTGGGCATCGTCCGCTCCTCGCACGGCGTCGGCGAGGACGTGTCCATGCTCCCCTCGCTCGACCTGGTGCAGGCCTCGAACAACTGGTTCATGTCGGGGCTGTCCTACGTCGGCTTCTGCATGCTGTGGCTCGCGGCGTTCCTGACGGCGCTGGGCCGCACCACCCGCAGCAACCGCGAGGCCGCCTCGGGCGGCGTCCTCGGCGGCAGCATCTTCGCGCTGGACTGCATGATCGTCGGCCTCGGCCTGCTGGCGAACATCGAGTTCGTCGCCGGCACCGAGATCCCGATGCTGGTGCTGGCGAACGAGATCAGCCCCGTCCTCGCCTCGGGCTTCTCGCTGATCATCCTCGCGGGCATCTTCACCACGGCCGTGCCGCTGCTGTGGACCGTCTCCCAGCGCTTCTTCGCCGACGGCACCCCGAAGTTCAAGCGCCTCACGGTGGTGCTCGCCGCGGTCGGCACCCTGATCGGGCTGGTGCTGCCGTTCTCGCAGATGGTCAACATCGTCTACGTCATCAACGGCTACGTGGGGATCCTGCTGCTGGTGATGATGATCCTGCGCACCGTGCTGCGCCTGGTGCGCCGCCGACCGATCTGATCAGCTCGCCGCGGCGCGCTCCTCGAGCGCGCCGCGGTCCAGGATCGAGGTCCAGCGCCGGCCGGAGTCGATGATCCCCTCGCGCCGCAGCCGACTCATCACGCGGGAGACCGACTCGGGGGTGGAGCGGGCGAGGCCGGCGAGGTCCGCCCGGCTCAGCGGCACCTCGAGCAGCAGACCCTGCGCGCCGCGGTCCTCCCCGAGCGTCTCGGCGAGGCGCAGCAGCGCCCGCGCGACCCGCTGCTCGACGGTGTCCGGACCCTGCCCGCCCAGGTCGGTCTGAGCGCGGGAGAGCCGCTCGGCGAGGTCGTCAACGACCCGCAGCCCCACGACGGGCTGCTCGACCATCACCTCTCGGAAGGCGGCCTGCCCGATCTGCAGCACGCAGGAGCCGACGAGCGCGGTCGCCGTGCGCTGGTGCACGGGCTCGCCGAGGCTGCTCATCGCCCCGAACATCGCCCCCGGCCCGAGGATGTCGGTGACCACGAGCGCGCCCGACGGCGTCGGCTGCGACATCCGCACCCGCCCCTCGGCGACGACGTACAGGGCCCTCGCCTCCTCCCCCGCCCGGAACACCGCCTCGTCGGCGGCGATCGTGGCGGTGCGCATGCGTCGGTCGATGCCCTCGAGCGCCGCGGCGTCCAGACCGTGGAAGTAGGCGGAGCGGGAGAGCACACCCAGGCGCACGGGCGCGGGGCACTGGTGCGGCAGCGTCACCTCCGCCAGCGGGATGGTGCGCCGCCCCTCGGGAGCGGTCATGGCGTGAGGATAGCCCGTGTGCGACCCCTAGAACGGACCATCGGTCCTGGTCACGATTGCCGTGCGGGCGAATGACCGCCGTCATGTTCTCCCTCTCCGCACGCACCTAGGGTCGAGGTACGAGCGAGGGAGACGCCCTCGCCGCACTCGCCGAGAGGACCCGCGCATGACCGCCACCGCCGGTTCCACCACCCGCTCCGTCTTCCGCGCCGAAGGTTTCAGCTGCCCCTCCTGCGTGGCCAAGATCGAGAAGCGCGTGGGCCGCCTGCCGGGCGTCCGGGACGTCACCGTCAAGTTCGCCTCCGCCCGCGTCGCGGTCGACCACGACCCGTCGGTGACCTCCACCGACGAGATCATCGCCGCGATCGGCGCGGCCGGCTACCGGGCCACGCTCTCCGCCTTCTGACCCTCTCCCCGGATCCGCCCCGCGGATCCCCGCCCGCCGAGGCGCCCGGTACGGCCTCCCCCGTCCCGGGGCCGCGGGCGCCTGTCTCGAAAGGACTCCTCATGACCACCCTGCTGCGCTGGTGGCGCGGCCCCTGGGGCACGCCGACCGTCGCCGGCGCCCTCATCGTCCTCGCCGCCGTCCTCTCCGCCTCCGCCGGCGTGAACCCCTTCGGCGCCGGGCACCACGAGTTCGGCCTCGCCCTGGACCGCCGGGGCGTCCTGATCGCCTCGGACCTGGCCATGGTCGCCGCCGCCCTGGTGGCGGGGATCCCCATCCTGCTCACGGCCGTCCGTGCCCTGCGGGCGCGGACCATCGCGATCGACCTGCTGGTCTCCATCGCCGCGATCGGCGCGCTCGTGATCGGCGAGTACTGGGAGGCCGCCGCCGTCACCTTCCTGTTCGCGATCGGCCACGCCCTCGAGGCGGGCACCATGAACCGCACCCGCTCCGCGCTCGCCGAGCTGGTCGCGGTCGCCCCCGACGTCGCGGTCGTGATGCGGGACGGTCGCCAGGTCGAGATCCCCGCCGCCGACGTGCTGCTCGAGGAGACCGTGCTGGTCAAGAACGGCGCGAAGGTCCCCGTCGACGGGACCGTGATCGGCGGGAACGGCGCACTGGACGAGGCCTCGATCACCGGCGAGTCGCTCCCTGTGGAGAAGGCCGCGGGCGACCAGGTGTTCGCGGGCACCGTCGCCGCCACCGGGCTCCTGCAGGTGCGCGCCACCGGCATCGGCGCCGACACGACTCTCGCCCGGATCATCCACCGCGTCGAGGAGGCGCAGGATGCGAAGGCCCGCACCCAGAGCTTCATGGAGCGCTTCTCCACCTGGTACACCCCGGCGATCATCCTGCTCGCACTGGTCACCGGGCTCGTGACCGGCGACGTCGTGCTCGCGCTGACGCTGCTCGTGATCGGCTGCCCCGGGGCGCTGGTCATCTCGATCCCGGTCGCGATCGTGGCCGGCATCGGCCGCGGCGCGAAGGACGGGATCCTCATCAAGGGCGGGGAGTTCCTTGAGACCAGCGCGAGGATCTCCGCCGTCGCGCTGGACAAGACCGGCACCCTCACCGAAGGCAGGCCGCACCTCACCGACGTGAGCGTCCTGGACCCCGCCCACAGCCGCGCCGAGGTGCTGGGATGGGCCGCCCGGGCCGAGGCCGGGTCCGAGCACCCGCTGGCCCGTCCGCTCATCGAGGCCGCCGACGCCGAGGGGCTCGCGATCGCGGGCCTGCCCGAGCACACCGAACCGGTTCCGGGCAAGGGCGTCGTCGCCACCGTGGAGGGCCGCCGCGTGGCCGTGGGCAACCTGCCGCTGCTGGCAGACGAGGGCATTGCCGAGGACCGCGGGGCCGCCGAGGAGGTCGCCCGGCTCGCGGGCCTGGGCCGCACCCCGATGGCGATCGCGCTCGACGGGGAGGTGATCGGCGTGGTCGCCGTGGCCGACCGGCTGCGCACCGATGCGGCGGAGATGATCGCCCGACTCCACGCCCGGGGCGTGAAGAAGGTCGTGATGCTCACCGGCGACGACGAGCGCGTCGCCCGGGCAGTGGCCGCCGAGGTCGGCGTCGACGAGGTCCACGCCCAGCTGCTGCCCGAGGACAAGCTCGACGCGGTCCGCGCGCTGCAGGCCGAGGGCCACACGGTCGCGATGGTCGGCGACGGCGTGAACGACGCCCCGGCGCTCGCGACGGCGGACATCGGCGTGGCGATGGGCGCGGCCGGCACCGGCGTCGCGATCGAGACCGCGGACATCGCACTGATGAAGGACGACCTGCTGAAGCTCCCGGAGGCCGTGGGACTCGCCCGCCGCACCGTGCGGGTGATGCACCAGAACATCGCGATCGCGGTGCTCACGGTGGCGGCCCTGCTGGCCGGGGTCTTCGCCGGCGGGGTCACGATGGCCATCGGCATGCTCGTCCACGAGGCCTCCGTGCTACTCGTGATCTTGAACGCCATGCGCCTGCTTCGCCGCCGGGACGAGTCCCGACCCACCTCGGCGAGCGCCCCGCCGATCGCCGAGGAGCGCGGCACCCGCCCGCGCGTGACAGCCTGACCCCGTCGCGGAACCGCCCGCAGAAAGAGGAGACCTGACATGACCGTCACCACCACCTCGCCCGTGTTCGTCACCGCCCGCTACGGCGGCCCCGAGCACCAGGAGCTGACCGAGCGCCCGGTCCCGGAGCCCCGCCCCGGCGAGGTCCTGATCGAGGTCCGTGCCGCCGGGGTGAACCCCGCCGACGTCAAGCGTCGCGAGGGCGCCTTCGGCACCTCGGCCCCGATGCCGATGCCGATGGGGCTCGAGGCCTCCGGAGTCGTCGTCGCCCTCGGCGAGGGCGTCACTGCTCTCGCCGTCGGCGAGGAGGTGCTCGGCGCCCCCGCGCGGGGCCAGGGCGCCTTCGCCTCCCACACGGTGCTGCGAGCCGCAGAGGCCGTGCGCAAGCCGCAGGAGATCTCCTTCGTCGACGCCGCGACCCTGCTCGTCGCCGGCACCACCGCCTACGACCTCACCCATCAGGTCGAGATCGAGGCGGGCCAGTCACTGCTGGTGCTCGGCGCCGGCGGCGGGGTGGGCCGGATGGTGCTGCAGATCGCTGCGGTCCACGGCTTCGCCGCCGTGGGCGTCGCCTCCGCGGCCAAGCGGGAGCTGATCGAGGAGACCGGCGCGGCTTTCGTCGCCGCCGGCCCCGGCGCCGCCGAGGCGGTGCGCGACCTGCTGCCCGACGGTGCGGACGTGCTCGTGGACCTGGTGGGCGGGGAGCCGCTGCGGGCGCTGGCCCCGCTCGTGAAGGATCCTGCGCACCTCGTCTCCGCGGCGGACGCGGCTACCGCGACGGAGCTCGGCGGAGCAGGGCGCGAGCGCTCCGAGGGCGTGCTCGAGAAGATCGTCGGCGTGGTCGAGGCGGGACTCGTCGACCCCCACGTGCTCGAGACCTACCCGCTCGCCCGGGCGGCGGAGGCCATCGCCCGGGTCGAGCAGGGTCACCTCGGCGGGAAGATCGTCATCGTGCCGTGAGCGGCGGCGTGCCGGCGGGGGCCGACCCCGCCGGTGCGACCCGGCCCGCCCACGGCGGTCCGGCGGGTCAGTTCAGCGTGCCGGTCAGGCGCCCGTGGAAGACGGTCGAGCGCTCGTCGAGCCCGGTGAAGGAGACCTCGAGGCCGTGCTCGACGTACTTGGCCTGGACCGAGTCGAGCACGGCCACGGTCGAGGCGTCCCAGATCTGGGCGGCGGTGAAGTCGACGGCGACCGGGAGGCCGCGCTCGGCGTCGGCGGCGTAGTCGAACTGCTCGACCAGGTCGTTGCTCGAGCCGAAGAAGAGCGGGCCGTGCACGGTGTAGCGCGTCCCGTCGGCCTCCGTCGTGCGCTCCACGCGGGTCACGTGCGCGACGCGTCGGGCGAAGAGCGCGACCGCGAGCAGCGCTCCGGCGGCGACGCCGAGGGCGAGGTTGTGAGTGATCACCACGACCACGACGGTCGTGGCCATGACGAGCGTCTCGGAGACCGGCATGCGGCGCAGGGTCGCGGGGCGCACGCTGTGGAAGTCCACGGTCGAGACCGCGACGACCATCATCACCGCGGCGAGCGCGGACATGGGGATCTGCTCCATGAGGTCCGACAGCGCGGTGACCAGGATGAGCAGCAGCACGCCGGCGACGAGGGTGGAGATGCGGGTGCGGGCACGGCCCAGCTTCACGTTCATGACGGTCTGGCCGATCATCGCGCAGCCGGCGATCCCGCCCCAGAAGCCGGCGAGGATGTTGGAGACGCCGAGCGCCCAGGACTCGCGGCTCTTCGAGGAGCGGGTGTCGGTGATGTCGTCGACGAGCTTCGCGGTCAGCAGCGTCTCCATCAGGCCGACGAAGGCGACGGACAGGGCAGTCGGGGCGATGATCTGCAACGTCTCCAGGGTCAGCGGCACCTCGAGCGGGGTGAGGCCGGGCAGGCCGCCGGAGACCTCGCCCTGGTCGCCGACGGTCGGCACGCCGAGGTGGAAGAACATCGCTATCGCGGTGACCAGCACGATCGCGACCAGCGGCGCGGGCACGGCCTTCGTCAGGCGCGGCAGGGCGAGCACCACGACGAGGGTGAGCGCGAACAGCGGGTAGACCGCGGCGGGCACGTCCAGGACGTGCTGGAGCTGTGCGGTGAAGATCAGGATGCCCAGCGCGTTGACGAAACCGATCATCACCGAGCGGGGGATGAAGCGCATGATCCGCGCGAGTCCGACCAGGCCGAACGCGATCTGGACGAGGCCCGCGAGAATCACGGTGGGCAGCAGGTACTCGACGCCGTGGGTGTGCACGAGCGGGGCGACGACGAGCGCGACCGCGCCCGCGGCGGCGGTGATCATCGCGGGGCGCCCGCCGAGGAAGGTCATCGAGATCGCGAGCACGACGGAGGCGATGAGGCTGACCTTCGGATCCACTCCCGCGATCACCGAGAAGGAGATGACCTCGGGGATCAGGGCGAGGGTGGTGACGGCGCCGGCCAGCACCTCGGTGGTGAGGCGGCGCGGGCTGCGCAGGGCCTGCAGCACGGCGGGAGAGGAGGAGGACGTGGTCACGGGCCGATGCTATCCGCGCCCGCGACGGACTACCCTGGCGGTCTGCCTGCCGTGCGTCGCGCCTCACCGCGACCGCGCCGCACGCCCCGACCGACCGCCCGCCCGCTCCGCCCGACAGAGGTTCCATGGCCCCGCCTGCTCGCCGCCGCTTCGACTCCACCTGGCTGCCCTTCGGGATGATCCTCGGGTTCGTGGTCGGGATCGGGATGGGGCTCGCTGTCGTCGACAGCCTGTGGATCGGCGCGGTCGTCGGCGTGCTCGTCGGCGCCGGGCTGGGGGTGCTGCTGGGCCTGCGCGGGGGCGGCGACGCGCTCACCCGGGACGAGGACGCGGAGGACGACGAGTATCGGCGGCTGCACGGCGACCCGCGCCCCGGTGAGAGGCGCTGACCTGCACGTCTCCTGGTCCGCACAGGATCTCCACATCGTCGACACGAGCTTTTCATGGCATGGACTTGACCCTCCCTTTACCATTGGGCAGGGTGTGATGCGGGCCACCGCTCCCCGGTCCATGACGGCGCACCCGCCGCACCGGGGAGGGCCGGGACGGAGACCCCGATGGGACACCTCGACGCACGCACCACGACCACCCGCCGTCTGCGCCGCGGCATGGCGCTCGCGGCCTGCACCGCGCTGTTGGGCCTGACGGCCTGCGGCGCGGGGGACGAGGCCGGGACCGGGGACGGCGGCGCCCAGGAGCCCGCCACCGCGACGGAGGAGCAGTCCGGCGACGAGCAGCCGTCGGACGATGCCGGGTCCGGCGCCGACGCCGGCGACGAGTCCGCCGACGAGGCAGGGGACGACGAGGGTGCGGGAGACCAGGAGGAGGGGGCCCCGGGCGCCGCGGGGGAGCGCACCCGGATCCTCCTGGTCACGGACCTCGGCATCGACGAGACCTCCGGGGACGGCGCACCGACCCTTGCGAACGACGACCTCGCCGCGCTGCTGGCGGAGCCCTTCGGGGGCACCGCTGAGTGCGCCGACGAGCTCCTGGTCGAGAGGGGGCAGAGCGCCGGCTGCGTCGGGCCGACGAGCCCGGACGACACCGCCCCGACGCAGGAGTGGGTCGCGAGCACGGTCGCCGTCCCGCACGAGGACGGCCTCGAGAGCGGCTACCGGGTCGCGGTGCTGTTCTCCACCGGCACCGAGCTCCCCGAGGAGGCGAGCGAGCTGACCCAGGAGAACGTGTTGCTGACGGGCCTGGGCCAGGGCTCGATGTTCGGGGCCGAGCCGCTCGGCGCGGAGGAGGTCGCGGACGCGACCCTGCAGACCCTCACCTCCGAGAACGCCTACGTGCCGGTGGCCGGCATGGCCGATTGGTCCGAGGTGACCTGCGAGGACGGGCTGGACTTCGAGGAGTTCGGGACGACGGACTGCACGGCCGCCACCGCCGAGGGCGACTCCTGGCAGCTGCACGTCGCCCCCGGCGCCTTCGCCGACGGCGACCAGGGGCTGCTGGTCGGCATCGGCAGCCCGGCGGACGTCTGAACGCCGGCGCATCTCGCGCCCTCGCCTGCCACTTCGCGCCCGCCCTGGTCGGACCGCTCACCACGAGCTGACCCGGGCGGGCGCGACGGGCTACGGTGAGAGGGCGCCGAGGGCAGATCGGCGCCCCGGCCGGGACGACCCGGCCCGCGGACGCACCACGAGGACGGCCTCGCAGGAGATCCGATGAGCCCCTCGTCCCGCACCCGCCTGCCGCGCGCCGCGTCCCCGTCGGCCGCACCCGAACGCTCCCCCGAGCCCGACGGCTCCCCCGGCCCCGACTCCCCGGGCCCCGCCCCCGCCGGGAGGGACCTCCTCCGCATGGTGCTCGACCGCAGCGCGGCCTCGCGGCTGCTGCTCGGCTGGGCGGGCGTCGCCGCGCTGATGCTGCTCTCCCCCGCCCCGGGCGCGCTGTCCTCGGCGCTTCTCGCGCTCGCCCTCGCCGCGATCGTCGCGGTGATCGTGATCGCCGCCGGCGGCGTGGTCGCACAGGCGGAGGCCCTCGCCCGCCGTCTCGGCGACCCCTACGGCACCCTGGTGCTCACCCTGTCGATCGTGGTGATCGAGGTGGTGCTGATCGCCGCGGTGATGCTCGGCCCGGGCGATCACGCGACCATCGCCCGCGACTCCGTCATGGCGGTCTCGATGATCATCATGAACCTCGTCCTCGGCCTGTGCCTGCTGGTCGGCGGCACCCGCCGCGAGGCGATGCACGTGAACCGGACCGGCACCTCCGTCTACCTGGTGCTGCTGATCGGCCTCGGAGCGATGGCCTTCGCCGTCCCTGCGGTGCTCGGCGAGGACGGCGCCTACGCCCCCGTCCAGGGCGTCGCGATCGCGGTGATGACCGTCGCCGTGTACGCCGTCTTCCTGTGGCGCCAGACCGGCGCGCAGGCGATCGAGTTCCAGGAGGTGGAGCTCCCCGCGGCCGACGAGTCCGCCGAGGAGCCCGCCGACGCCGCGGACGACTCCCACGACGAGGACTCCTCCCCCGGCATCGGCGCGACGCTCGCCCGCCACCGGGCGGAGCTGGGCCTGCGAGTGCTCCTGCTCGTCGCGACCGTGCTGCCGATCGTGCTGCTCTCCCACGACATGGCGGGACTGCTCGACGAGGGGCTGGACCGGCTCGGCGCCCCGATCGCCCTGTCCGGCGTGCTGATCGCCGCGATCGTGTTCACCCCCGAGACGCTCACCGCGCTCCGTGCGGCGGCCGGCGGGGAGATGCAGCGGGTGGTGAACCTGTGCCACGGCGCGCTCGTCTCGACCCTGGCGCTGACCATCCCGACCGTGCTGATCATCGGACTCGCCATCGGCAGCCCCGTGGTGCTGGCGGAGTCGCCCGTGAACCTGCTGCTGCTCGGCGTGACCTTCGCGGTCTCGGCCGTCTCCGCGGCGGCTCCGCGCGTGACCGCGGTGCACGGCACCGTGCACCTGCTGCTCTTCGCGGTGTACGCCCTCGCCCTGTTCTCCTGAGCCCGCCGGGCACGGAGCACGGCTCTCCCCTCCCCGCCCCGCACGAGGACTCCCGGCCGTGCCGGGCGGTCGCGGGGTAGGGTCGCGGCGTGAGTGCCACGACGCTGCCGATCCCCACCGACGCCGACGACCTGCCCGGGCTGCTCTGGCTTCCCGAGGACCTCGATCAGCCCGTGCCGGGCCTCGTGGTGCTGCAGGAGATCTTCGGACTCTCCTCGTCCATGCAGCAGCGCTGCGCGGATCTCGCCGCCCGCGGCTACGCGGTGCTCGCCCCGCAGCTCTTCGCCCGCCTCGACCCGCCGGTCGTCGGCATCGAGGACGGCGAGGACTTCCAGGCCTGGCTCGAGGAGGGCATGGCGCTGACCTCCCGCGTGCCCTGGGAGCGGGCCGAGGCCGATGCGATCGCGGCGATCGGCGCGCTGCGCGCCCACGGCGCGGTCGACTCCGAACGGGTGGGGCTGGTGGGCTTCTGCTACGGCGGCGGGCTCGCGTTCTCCGCCGCCGCATCGGCCGCCGAGGAGGACCGCCCGGTCTCGGCTCTGGTCAGCTACTACGGCTCCGCGCTGCCGACACTGCTGGACCGCGCCGCGCAGGTTGACGTGCCGAGCCTGCACCACTTCGGCACGGCCGACGCCTTCATCCCGCTCGAGCAGGTCGAGCGGATCCGCGAGGCCGTCACCGCCGACGGGACCCGCGAGCAGGTGCGCTTCGTGCTCCACGAGGGTGCGGGGCACGCCTTCGACAACCCCCACCCCGGTCTGCACCACGCCGGCGCCGCCGAGGCGGCCTGGCAGCAGACCCTCGACTTCCTCGCCGAGGCCCTGCCCGTGCGCGGCTGAGCACCTCCGCCGACCCCTCACCTCACCCTCGGCGCCCTCGCCGCCCCCGCTCGTGCGCAGGCCCGTCAACCTCCTGGTCGGCGGGCCTCGACGCCTGCCCGGCGGAGACGTGATCGAATAGTTATGCCGCGATTGTCCGACAGTCGGATCGACCGCGCGCCATGCCCGCCGACAGGCACATCCGTGCAGGCCAAGCGACTTTCCTGCCGGCATCGCCGTCGCGCCCGACATCGCCGCACAGGCGCTCCAGCGCGACCATCGGCCTCTGAAACGCCTGCTCCGAGGCGGTTTTTCCCCTCGGCGAGGCTTAGAGTGAGGGATCGCCGGATGCCGTCCGGGCCCCTCTGCGCCCCCCTGTCGCGGACGTCCCGTTCGGCATGACGCACGTCACGTTGTCAATGAAGGAGCCCCTGTGCCACCTGTGATCTCCGCCGAGGGCCTGTACAAGGTCTTCGGCCGCCGCCCAGAGCGAGGAGTGCGCGAGCTCCGCAGCGGACGCTCCCGTGAGGACCTGCGCGCGCAGGGCCTGACCGCCGCCGTGATCGGTGCGAGCTTCAGCGTCGACCCCGGGGAGATCTTCGTGGTGATGGGCCTGTCCGGCTCCGGGAAGTCCACCCTGATCCGCATGGTCAACGGGCTCCTCCCCGCCACCGACGGCGAGATCCGGATCGGCGAGGACGTCCTCTCCAAGATGTCACCGGCGCAGGTGCGGGACGTGCGCCGTCGCCGCATCTCCATGGTCTTCCAGAACTTCGCGCTGCTCCCCCACCGCACCGTCGGCGAGAACGCCGCCTACGGGCTCGAGATCAGCGGGGTGAACCGCTCCGACCGCGAGAAGAAGGCGAAGGAGGCGCTGGAGATGGTCGGCCTGAAGGGCTGGGACGGCTACCGCCCCTCCGCCCTCTCCGGCGGCATGAAGCAACGCGTGGGCCTGGCCCGTGCCCTCGCCTCCGGCACCGACGTGATGCTGATGGACGAGGCCTTCTCCGCCCTGGACCCGCTGATCCGGCGCGACATGCAGGACCAGCTCGTCGACCTGCAGCAGCGCCTGGAGAAGACGATCCTGTTCATCACCCATGACCTCAACGAGGCGATGCGCCTGGGCGACCGGATCGCGATGATGCGCGACGGCCGGATCGAGCAGATCGGCTCCTCGGAGGAGATCCTCAACGAGCCCGCCAACGACTACGTCGCGAAGTTCATCCAGGACGTCGACCGCACCCGCGTGCTGGTGGCCGGTGCCGTGATGGAGCAGCCGCGCGAGACCCTCGGCATCGGCCAGGGCCCGCGCACCGCCCACAAGCTGCTGCGCGAGACGCAGAACTCCTGGCTCGTGGTGCTCGAGCGCGACCGCACCCCCGCGGGCGTGATCTGGCAGGACGACGTCGCCGAGGCGGTGCGCCTCGGCCAGGACGAGCTGCCCTGGTCCGACGTGCACGACATGGCGGTGGTCAGCCACGACACGCCTGTCGCCGAGCTGTTCGGGAAGTCCGCGCAGCACGACGCGCCGCTCGTCGTCGTCGACGACGAGGGCCGGTTCGCCGGCGTGATCCCCCGGGTCACCCTGCTGACCGCGCTCGGCGTGATCGGCGAGGGAGAGAGCTCCTCCCCCGCCGTCGATTCGCCGCCCGGACCGGTGGACCCCGGCGCCCCGGGAGACGCCGCGCAGGACGCCCCGACCGCCGACGATCGCCGCGGAGGTGACGCACGATGAACCCCGACGACGCCCTCATGCCCCGCCTCCCGATCGGCGACTGGATCGACGCCTGCATCGACTGGCTCAAGGAGAACGTCTCCTGGCTGTTCGACCTCTTCTCCACGGTGATGGACTTCCTGATCGGCGGCCTCACCGACCTGCTCCTGCTGGCGCCCGCGCTGGTGATGGTCGTGGTCTTCGCGCTGATCGCCTTCGTGTTCCGCTCCTGGAAGCTCTCGCTCGCGACGCTGATCGGCTTCGCCATCGTGATCTCGATGGAGCAGTGGGAGACGATGATGCAGACCATGGCGCTGGTGCTGGTGGCGACCGTGTTCGCGGTCGTGATCGCGGTGCCGCTGGGCATCCTCGCGGCAGTCTCCAGCACGGTCAGCGCGATCGTGAAACCGGTCATGGACTTCATGCAGACGATGCCCGCCTTCGTCTACCTGATCCCGGCGGTCACCTTCTTCTCGATCGGCGTGGTCCCGGGCATCTTCTCCACGATCATCTTCGCGCTGCCGCCCGGCGTGCGCATGACCGAGCTCGGCATCCGTCAGGTCGACGGGGAGACCGTCGAGGCCGGCGAGGCCTTCGGCGCGACCCGCGGCCAGATCCTCCGCGGCATCCAGCTGCCGCTGGCGATCCCGACCATCATGGCCGGCGTCAACCAGGTCATCATGCTCTCCCTGTCGATGGCCGTGGTCGCCGGCATGGTCGGCGCGGACGGCCTGGGCAAGGAGGTCGTCCAGGCGATCTCCACCCAGAACCTGCCCCTCGGCGTCGAGGCCGGCCTGGCCGTGGTGGTCCTGGCCGTCTACCTCGACCGTCTCACCGCGGCGATCGGAGACCCCAGCGGCTACCCGACCTCCCTGATCGCACTGATCAGGAAGTCCCTGTCCCGTCGCGGCACCGACCACGCGGCCGCCGCCTGAGACCGGCGACCGACGGATCCATCAGAAACCCCACGGAAGGAACTCCCTCATGAGCACCCGACGACTCCCCCTCAGCCCCCGCGGCGCACGACGCCCCGCCGCCACCCCGCTCACCCGACGCTCCGCCCTGATCGGCGGCGCCGGCCTGATGGGCCTCGGCCTCGCCGCCTGCGGCGGCGGGGGCGAGAGCGGAGGCGGCTCCGACGGCGGCGGCTCGGGCGGCGACACCATCACGCTCGGCTACATCCCCTCGTGGACCGACGGGCTGTCCCTCGCCTACCTGCTCGACAACCGCCTGACCGCCATGGGCTACACCGTCGAGCACGAGCAGATCACCGAGGCCGGCGTGCTCTACGCGGGCCTCGCCCAGGGCGATGTGGACATGTTCCCCTCGGCCTGGCCCGAGGTCACCCACGCCTCCTACATGGAGGAGTACGGCGACGACATCGAGGACCTGGTCGCCTACTACGAGGGCGCGGTGCTGAACCTGTCCGTGCCTCAGTACGTGGACATCACCTCGATCGACGAGCTCGCGGGCCAGGCCGACCGCTTCGGCGGCCGGATCGTCGGCATCGAGCCGGGCGCCGGGCTCACCAAGGCGACCCAGGAGAGCGTGATCCCGGGCTACGGCCTCGACGACTACGAGCTCGTCACGTCCTCCACCACCGCGATGATAACGGAGCTCGAGAACGCGATCGACGCCGAGGAGGACATCGTCGTCACGCTCTGGACCCCCTTCTGGGCGATGCCGGCCTACGACATGAAGGCGCTCGAGGATCCCGAGGGCGCCTTCGGCGAGCCGGAGGCGCTGCACCACCTGGGCCGCACCGGCTTCAAGGAGGACTTCCCCGACGCCGCCGAGTGGATCGCCGGCGCCAAGCTGTCCGACGAGCAGTTCGGCTCCCTCGAGGACAAGGTCGTCAACGAGTTCGGCGAGGGCAAGGAGGCCGAGGCCGTGGAGGCCTGGCTCGAGGAGAACCCCGACGTCCTCCCGCCCGTCGAGGGCGAGTGAGCCTGCGGCTCCGGATCTGCCGGCGCTGCTGAGTGCCGGCACCGACGAGAGGCGCCCCCGACACCGTGCGGTGTCGGGGGCGCCTCTCGTCATGGGGCGTCGCCGAGGGGGTTCGGCGCGCGGGGCGCTCAGCCCTCGACGGCGACCTCGGCGCCCGCCGCGGCGGAGGCGTAGCAGGCGTCGATCACCCGGGCGCGGCGCAGCGCCAGGGAGCCGTCGTGGGCGGCGACATCGCCGGAGCGGACCGCCTGCAGGAACTCGGCGATGGCACCGGCGTGACCGCGGTCCTCGCCCACCTGCGGGCTGAGCTCGGCGGGGATGCCCTCGACCTCGGTCCACACGGTGATGCGGTGGTTGCCGGGCCCGCCGGCCCATTCGATCGTCGCCCCGCCGTCCGCGCCGTAGAGGGTGACGTAGCAGAGGTCCTCGGGGATCCACTGCGCCCAGCTGGACTCCAGCAGCATCGTCGCCCCGCCGTCCAGGCGCAGGAAGGCGGTGGCGAGGTCCTCGACCTCGAACGGGGCGCCGTCCTCGAGCTGGGAGACGCCGAAGCCGGAGCCGCCGCGGCCGCGGGGGCCGAACTCGGCGTGCGTCATGGCGGAGGCGGCGGTGACGCCCGGCTCGCCGAGGAGGTGGAGGGTCATGTCGAGCATGTGGATGCCGATGTCCATCATCGCGCCGCCGCCGGCGCTCTCGGCCTTGGTGAACCAGGTGCCGAGCCCGGGGATGCCCTGGCGGCGGATCCAGCCGGTCTTGGCGTAGTAGATGACCCCCAGCACGCCGGAGTCGATCACGGACTTCAGCGCGGTGACGTCGCCGCGTCGGCGGTGGTTGAAGGACACCTCGAGCACGCGTCCGGCGCGGCGGGCCGCCTCGACCATCGAGGCGGCGGCCTCGCCGGTCTGGGCCATCGGCTTCTCGGTGAGCACGTGCACGCCCGCCTCGAGCGCGGCGATCGCCATCTCGGCGTGGAGGAAGGTCGGCGTCGCGATCGAGACGACGTCGAGCTCGGCCTCGGCGAGCATCTGCCGCCAGTCCCGGTAGCGGCCGGGCACCTGATGCTCCTCGCCGAACCTCTCCAGCAGGTGCTCCTCCATCGCGGAGAGGGCGACGAGGTCGACGGCGGGGTCGGCGGCGTAGGCGGCGAGGTGCTGCTGGCCGGCCCAGCCCAGGCCGATCACGCCGGCGCGGAGTCGGCGCGCGCCCTCCTGCGGTGCTGCGGCCTGCGGTGCTGCTGCGGTCATGACGTGCGGTTCCCTTCGGTCGGTGGCTGGGGGTCCTGGACGGGGTCCGTGGCCAGGAGGGCCAGCGGGTCCTCGCGCAGGCGGGTCAGGGCGAGCTCCAGCGCCCCGCGCACGACGACGTCGCGGCCGAGGGAGCTGGCCCGCAGCTGCGGGAGGGGCGGCGTCCCGATCCGGGGCAGCGCCTCGCGCGCATGCTCGAGGACGGGGTCGATGGCCTCGGCGATCGCGCCGGCGACGACGACGGTGTCCACGGCGATCAGGCTCGAGAGGATCATGGCGATGCGGGCGAGGCGGTCGCCGATGCGCTCGAGCACGGCGCGGGCGAGCGCATCGCCGTCGCGGGCGGCGAGGAACACGTCCTTCGCGCCGAGCTCGGCAGGGGGCAGGGCCGAGAGCGCGGCGGAGGTCTCCCCCGCCTCGAGCGCTTCGAGCGCCCATCGCCGGGCGAGGGCGGCGACACCGTCGGCTCCACGGCGGTCGCCGAGCACGGCGTCGAGGAAGCGCATCTCGCCCGCGCCGCCGTCGGCGCCGCGCAGGAGCCGGCCGTCGACGACGAGCCCGGCGCCGAACCGCTCGCCCATGAGCAGGGCGGCGAGGTGGTCCGCGTCGGTGCCGGAGAGGGCCAGGTGGGCGCACTCCGCGAGCGCGGCGAGGTTCGCGTCGTTCTCGACCAGGACGGGGCCGTCGAGCGCGTCCACGAGGCCGGGATTCATGGCGGGCCAGTAGCCGGCGTCGCCGCTCGGCGAGCGCCCCCCGGCGTCGACCGGGGCGGGCACGCCCACGACGGTGAGCAGTCGGGGCGCTCCGGCCGTGCCTCGGCCGTCGGCCGCGGCGGCCGCTGTGCGAGCGTCGACCGCGTCGGCCGTGCCGTGGGAGCCCTCTGCGCGCGCCGCGTCGACCGGACCTCGCGCGCCGGCCCGCGCGCTCAC